>CANQKL010000044.1 GCA_947624455.1 uncultured Clostridia bacterium | reverse complement strand
TTTGTGACAGATTTAAAGATGTCTGCAGTGTCAAGCTCCTGTTCGCCTGTAAACCTGACCTTTTTGTCAAGGATCTGGGTTTCGAGCTTGAGCTGCGCGCTAACGTTTGGATCTCTCTGGCTCAGGCGGAAAACCGTTTCCACATTAGCCACGTTCGCCGGAGCGTTTTCGGAAACTACCAGCCAGTAACCGAGTGCGATGGGGTCAAACTTGATTGTGTCGGGATTGCCATTTTGAAGTGTACCCGGCTGTGATGCAATTTTATTTGTCTCAGCGTACTTTCTGAGCCACTCAGCCAGGGTGGCGGCGTTTTCGGTGTCAACAAGTCCTTCGCCAGAACCCGCGCCCGCGCTAAGAATGGCGTCTATAATGGCCTCGGCGAAGTAATCTTCATGATCCTGATTCCATATCAGGGGTTTAATGTCCGCATTATTTACTTCGATATAGTTTTCCTTAGGCGGCTCAGTAGCCAAAACAAGCTTATCGCCCTCGTATGTAAAATACAGCTTTCCCACACCCGGTTTAAGCTCTCCGGCATCGACGCAGTTTGCATAATAGAAATCTTTCGCCGTCTCAAAGAAGTTGGCAAAGTCGCCGTTCACGGTAAACAGCGTGTCGTCGCTCGGATCCTCGTCCAGCACCTTATATGCCTTCGCGGTCATATCGCCAAGGTCTACATAGCCACCTTCTTCGTCACTAGGCGCGGTAAGGGTGATTTGCCCATCGTCCGCGGCAAATACCACTGAGGCGGGCATAGCCGTCATCACCATTGCCAACGCAAGTAAAATTCCAAAGATTTTTTTTGCGCTTTTTTGAAATTTCATTTTTATACTTCCTTCTTTTTAAAATTTTTTATTTTTTCTACCTTTTCAAAATGGGTGTTTAGGGCGATGGCAAATCCCTCCTTTTCCGCTTACGCAGCAGGGCCAGCCCCAAAAGGGCGAGCAGCGCTCCGACTGCGGACTGCCATGCGACAGTTCCGCCGCCCGTCTCTGGCAGGTTAAGCGGTTTGAAGTTTTTCACCTCATAGAGCATATGGAGAATCCTCTCTCCATCCTCACCCCTAAACGTAAACTCTTGTTCCGGCTGGTGGGTGATGATATATCCTTCCGGAACCGTTGTTTCCTGTAGCTTATATACCTTGGTAACGTCCAGGTTCTTAAATTCTACCACCGTACGGACTCGGCTTGGGTCTGACTTAACCAAGGCTTCCCATTCTGAGTCGGTATAGGCGGTCTTTGGTCTGAAATAATACAGCGAGTCCTTATCGCCTATTTTTTCCTTGTGAACGGGATAACGCGCTTCTTTAAGGGTATATATCTGCGCGTTAGCGTCGTAATTCCCGTCCGGCAGCTCAAAGTTCTGCATATACACAAGCCTCGTCTGCTTTTCGTTGGGCCTCGAGAGATCGAGCGGCGGAGCATCAGGTTCAGAGGGAACTACCTCCGTCCATGTAACCTCGCCGCCGTCGCCGACGGTCTTTTCGTACAGCGTGAAACCCGCGCCCTCGATAAGCTCCCCTTCGCCGCCAAACTTTTCCACGGCAATGCTGCCGCGAGGCGTATATCCGTTCACATAATGAGCCTGTTCCTCATAGAGGCCCGTATTGCCGAAAACAGAGTAAACCCCGTTATAGGCATCGTTCGGTTCCACCGGGAGCTGAGCCGAGGCCGAATCTTGATCCTCGCCGTCTACTCCAAAGTGAACGGTGGGGCTGACGATGTAGCGGTTCGCATCCCGCAGGAAGGCCGACCATTCCCCTTCGTAATGGGGATCGACCAATTCGCCATTGCGATACATATAATGTATCGTAGTACCGTCGTCCTGTTTAATATCCACTTTCGCACAGCTTGGGTTTGCAAGCACTTCCTGTTCATACTCTGTTTCTTTATCGCCGTTATAGAAATTCGCCGTTTCCTTTTCTATCGCATCTGCCGGATGGTGGTGGTTGCCCAGCTCTCCGGGCTGCATGGTGGCGTAACATTCCCACATGACTGCATTGGTGTGGTTGAAGGGTTCATATGTGACCTTCGTTCCGGCTGTGTTTTCGCTGCCGTCTTTGTTCAGCGCCCATGTCAAGCCGCTCTGCGTTTTATAGTTTTCAAAGGGGGAAGGGTAGGTCGCTCCATCACGTGTGTACGTGGGAATTTCCTGCGATCCGATCCGGTAGACACTCGCGCTGCCGTACTGCTGAACGTGGGTCAGCTCACGCAAAATGAAATCTTCATCCGGCGAAAGCTTTTCAGTTATGCGGTAATTTGTACTCAGCGGAATACTGCTAAACAGCAGCCCGTACCCGTGTTTCAAGGTTACCTCGGCGGTATGCTTTGCCATATAATCATTAGTATAACCACTGAACGCCGGACGGTCCGCTTTTGGAATGATCTTATCATAGAGATCGTCTTCTGTCAGCTCGATTCCGCTCATTGTGCCGTCCGGATTGGCCTTGTATCCGAAATACACCTTTTTCGTCCAGTAGGAGCTGGCGGTGAGGTAGGGCGACACCACCTTAACCTCAGTAGTGCTGCTCGTCGGATCCAGGGGGTCAAGAGTCAGCAGTTCAAAACCGCCGCTGTCTTGATTGTATTCAATGGTTTTAGAATAAAGCGTTGAATTCGTCAATTCCGAGCTTTCCGCTCCGACGGGGTCGTACCCGGGATAAGTTACGTTCCCTTCCCCGTCAACCTTCGCCAGCCATACATTCTCATATTGCTCTTTGGAAACGAGCCACACCTTATCGGCATAAAACTTTCTCATACCGCTGTAAGCGTCGGGGTTTTCGGCGGTCACCTTATCGCCGTTCGCATCATAGTATTCTACGGCGACATCCCGCGTATCCACCGAGCCGTTACCGTCCACATTGTTGTTATGGTAGACTCGCAGTCCTGTAGCGGACGCGCCGATCTCACTCTTGGAATGTTCATTTTTGCCTACATATACATAGTACAAGCTTTCGCCATATGGGTCGCCTGCCTTGTGCTCCCTTCCGGAACTGCTTTTGCAGTCGGCGGCATAGACATAGTTTTCCGATGAGCCGTCCGGCTTAAATTCCGCCTCGCTGATTATTTGACAGCCTTCGTCGTCCGTCATGACCTTGTTGCCGTTGACGGCTTGCAGAAAGAGTTTACCGTCAAGCTCCATGTCAATATAGTGGTACTGCCGCTGCCAAGTGTTAGTAGCTTCGTTCCTACGTACCACTACGGCGCTTTCTTCGCCGTAAAATCCGTCAATGAACACTTGGAACGGAAATTCTTTATCCTTATCCACTTCAAGTCCCTTTGCAAAGGGTTCCACTATTTTGGTTGTCAGCAGGGTGGTATCCGACACATAAAGCCGTCCGTTGTTGCCCAGATAAGTATTTACAATTATGTCCTGCATCACGGCATTGGACTGAGTGCTGATAGTGGGAAGAACGTAATTGTTAGACGTGCGGGTTTGGTTTTTGTCGTAATACCCCCAAGAAAGTCCCTCGCTGCCCGGGAACCGAGCCGCGATGTACTCTTCCTCATATGGCGTCCACTTCTCGCCCTTTTTCTTTATGCCTTGCGCCAGATTGCCAACCCGCAAACCGCCGGGTCTGGCGCTGACCACCCATTGGCCGTCTCTCAAATACTCTGCATTGTTGGCCGGCGGATTATCGGGCTTGCCGCCCTTACTTACTCCCTCATACCAGCCGGTTTCGGGATCGAGCGGCGCACCGATGTAGTTCTTTCCGCGGGAGGTATCTCCCGTGTTGGTGTAGGAAAGGTAGGGATAGTTCTCCCTGTAAGTCTCGCTGACATCGTGCCAGCAGAGCATATCGCCGTTGGAAATTCCCTCCGCCTCATATGCGGAGCCGAACTCGCTGCCCTTTCGCGCAACGACATACTGTTCCATACCGGCTTTGTCTGTGCCGTCCATGACAAAGTATTCAATAGGAAGATAGAAATAGGCGCTTGAGGAAAACGGATCGCCCACTTCCTTCCATTCCACATCGGTCAAGCGGTGATTTTTTAGAAGGATAATATCCCCATCCTTCACCTGACTAATCTTTTTTTTCTCCAAGGCGTCCCATATGCTGTTTTGCCGAGCTTCGGATGAGCCTTGAACGTCAGCCGGTTCCAGATCCTGCGCGACCAGCCTTCCGCCGAAGGTATTGGGGTCGAAGATTTGGCTGTCTTCGCCGTCATCGCCCACATCCTCCTGCAGATTGACCATCCTCCAGTTTCCTTGTCCCCTTTCGTATAACGTGTTGGCGTTTTCGCTTTTATTATTTGGCGTCCACACATACGCCCTGCTGTACAGGGGCAGCGCCTTGGTGAAAATATAATACCGGTTGTCGGTTGACGGCGAGAAAGTCACCATGGGATCGCCGTAAGTGTAATCCGTTCCGGATGTCGCATAGGAATCATACCGGTTCAGAGGGTTATACCAGTTGGAGAAAAACTCCACGTTCCCCAACGGAATGTTTCGGGACTTGCTTGCCGCGTCGGTGGTAATCTTGTTGTCTTGAATATACTCTTGATCCAGTGTTCCGGCCAAATTCATGTGGCGGCTGTCCGGGTTGCGCATCTCGTCAGACACGCCCACGGCATAGAACACCCGCAGCGGGAAGCTGGCCATATATCCCGAATCACCGGGGTTAAGATTGGTGGTGTATTTCCACGTATCCTCGTCTTCGCTCTTTGCGCCCAGATCAATGGTCACGGTGCGCAGCGGAAGCATATTCGCCGGAATATCCACCCACAGCGCCTCGTCGAAGTTGGCGTCGCTCATAGAGCCGCCTTCCTCAACATTCGCGTCGTTATATTCGCCGGTGTCCTCCACCCAAATTCGCAGGTCGGCCAGCGCATAGACGCCCGGCTTCTCCCGATGGGCGCCGTCGTCGCTATAGGTTACATCCGACGGAACGGTTGTTCCGTAAGCCGGATTCATGTGGAGTTCTCTTCGCTGCTCCTCAGTCAAATTATCAATTCGGTAAAAGGTGTATTCGGTATGACGCTGTTTCTCACCAATCTTATCCGGCTTGTCAACGTTTGCCAGGTTCGGAACAAATTCTGCGGCGGTTTTGGAACTGAGCCGATAAACCCAGCCTTCCTTCCAAGCTTGCTTCGCACTGCCGCCGGGTGGATCCTTTCCGTTATATTCCGCCTCGGTGGGTTCTCCTCTGTACCAGCCCTCTGGGAAAGTCAGACCCGCCTCGCCCATGTTGGTCATATAGCGGTCGTTCCACTCATAGCTGTATACGGCGGTGCGGGTGATGTCGTACAATTTGCCGAAAAGGGAAAGATTTACTACGTCCTTGACGTCCATATATTTCCCCACGGGGTCCATGTAGGTCACGGAATTTTTAACACCAAGATCGTTGCCGCCGTTTACGGGCTGGAACAGGGGCTTCATAATATTGTCCAAGACGGTGACGAACACCTGAGCCAAGCCCCCCGCGTCGCCGTTTTTGGTAAAGGCGTAATACGCTTTTTCGTTATAGTCGATGTTGGAGACGACGTCGTTTTTCGTGACCTCATCGCCGGCGGGCAGCTGGGGCCACTCTATCGTTTGCAACTCTTCAAGAAGATAACCGTTGCCGTGAGAAAACGGATTAACATACTTACCGTCTACATAAGAGTTGGCACTACCCAAGATGCCTTTGGACTCTTGCCACGATTGGTAGCGCGTGGGTTGTACTTCGCCGTTTTCCCACTCTTTGAGCATCGCGGCGGCCTTTACAATACCTTGAAGTATCATTTCGCCGACGGAATAGTCGGGATAGATGGTGTGATATGGAATTTGTTTCGGATCGGGATTTGCTAAATCTACAATATAATCATTATCGTCAATAATGTAGCCCTTCGTCTTCAGCCAGCTTATATCCAGCTTTCCGTCCTTATAAAAATACTCTTTGGGGTCTATCGTGAAGGGGTTGCTGGTGATGTCATATTCCCAGCTTTTCGGCAATTCTGTCTTCGGCTCCACATTGTTGCCAGCATAGGAACCGTCCGCGTTATGGTTTCCATTTTGAACCGCAAGCGGGCCCGCGTTTGGCGGTATCGTGCTCGGGTCCGTCATATCCACCGAGATGGTGTAGATGCTCCAATCCTCATCCGGTTCCATGTTATAGGCTTTTTTAACCTTTGTTTTATAATAGGAAGTCGTAAGCAGCGTACCCAGCAACATTGAGGCAACGGAGTCGCTGTATGTCTCCGCGACGCTCTTCATGTTTTCTAGACCTTGACCGGCAAGCTTCTTCGCCGAAGAGTTTATGCCGTTGTACCAGGCGGCCGAAGCATACTTGTCTCCTTCTCTTTGCACGAACATATCCCAGAAATTTCCGATTTCTTTGGGATCTTTTTCCCCGGTAGCGCCGGTAAAGGAACGCAGCTTGTTACCGGTATCGTTGACGAAGCCTCGGCTTGTGGGGGCGGCGCCGTCCGCAGTCATATCCGGCTTGATAAAATCGCCGGTCAACATATCGGTGGCCGCGCCGTCGGTGAGCATAACCAAAGAGGGAACGCAGTCGTAGATCTCCCCGCCCACCTTTTCAGATTTGCTCGCTTTCAGCAGTTCCTGCATACCGACATAGTAGCCCGCTTGAATGTTTGTGGTACCGTTGCGGTAAGCGGTATATTTTTTGTTTCCGCAGCCGTTGAAGCCGCCTGATTTCCAGGCGTCATCGTCATTTGCCGCGGCTGTTGTCAACCCGCAAATCTCATTGTTTACAAAGACCCAACCGTTGCCAATCGAATCTTTATCGGCGTTTCCTATATGATTCGGCTTGTCGCCGTTGAAGTCCCCTGCGCCGTTGTTCCAGCCGGCGTTCAGATAAGGGGTATAGCTGTTACTTCCGCTGCCTACTGTTTTCTGCGGCTTATAGTGCTTCATGGGAAGAATGGTCACGGCGGTGCTGTGTCCGTTGTAGGCAAAGCTGTTTGAGCTTTCATAGGTCGCGGCGGCGCCGTCGCCAAAGAGAACCACCGCCACCTCATTGTAAGCACCGGTCTCCATCAATGTGTCGATCGCGCGATTAATTGACTCTACAGTCAAGGCGATTCTTTGATTATTCCACAGCCGTTCGGGATCCTTCTTGTCGGCCTCCTCATCGTGGGGTAAATTACCTCTGCTAATGCTGTTATACATGGAGCCGGAATTATCGAATACGATGACGGTGCGCACGGGCGGCACGCCTGTCAACTCTTGGCTGGAACCAACGGCACTATATACGTGCAGGAAATCTTCATTTAATTTTATACTTCCCCCTACGCCGTCCAGGTTTTCGTCCAGCGTCAATGTATTATTCTTCCAGCGATCCTTTCGGTCGCCATAATCGTCCGCGCCGTAAGCAAAGACAGATTTATCCATCCACAACTGTCCGGCATACCGTGTGTTTTCATCCAGATTCAGCACGTCCTTATACGTATCCATCGTGCTGGGATCCGCCTGCCGTATTACGCCGCTTGTGGCGTTGGAATCGGCATCCGCCGCCGCGGCCGATGGGAAAAGCAAATTCGAAGAATTATAAAGCAATGTAAAAGATATACACAAGCATAAAACAAATGCCACAAGTCTATAGGCTCTCGAGAAGTGTCTGGTTTGCATTATTCTGTTTTTTCCTGATGCTATCCGCACTTGCAATCCCTTCTTTTATACTTTGCATTATATTTCATACAGTCAGTAAATAGTTAATAAATAATTAACAATTAATTAATAAATAATATACCCCCCCCCCGACATAAATTCGGGAGGGGCGCTTTTTTGCGGCACACGCTTTTCAGCAGCACATTCCACTTGACATATAATCAGTATAGGCAGCTTCAATAAATATTGCTTCTTCAAAGCATTAGACTGTTAATTACTCCTGTTTCGATTTTTCCGTTTTCGGAGTCATAACTGCCCTGAAACTGAATTTTTTATAAGAAAACCTTTTTTATAGAAGGCTAAGTACATCAATTTTGTGCATTGAATTTTATGCGAATATATTATAGCAATATATTTTCGATTTGTCAAGGATTTTTCTACAATTTTTTATAAAAAAATTAAGAAAAATTTGGTTTAAATTTCAACGAAGAACGTACATTCACGTACAATGTTCCTCAACATATTACAACTATGGCAATAAATACGCTTGAAACAGCTATAATATTCAGATGTAATCCTTCAAAATAATTTTTGAAAAAAATTGATATTTTAACATTGATTTAACATTGGCGATTTATAATAATGATAAATTAATTTCTTTCAAGGAGAAAGCCGAATAATTTAAGCCAAGGAGGCAGGTATATGAAAAAGAGAATTTCATCAATTTTAATTGCGGTTATGCTGATATTCGGTATTACCGCATCAGCGGACGACGCTGACATTGGTATTGCGGAAACGGAAACAGGTCTTTCGGTATCGTTTACCGCGCCGGAAAGCGGCGGAATATATGTGATAGGAGCGGAGCACAGCGAAAAAGCCCTTCAAAAAACCGTTGTCCGGCATATAGACAACGCCGTTTCGTGCGAGGATTACACGGCGGAGCTTACCGGCTTTTACGGCGGTTCGATTTACATATGGAGCGATAATCTAAAGCCGCTGTTCGGCAAAACGGATTACGCGGGCAAGCAGCCGGAAAGCGGCGGAATAATCCATTTGCTCGGAGACAAAATTTACGCGGACGGCATTGAAGGAGCGGCGGTTGACGGCACTACCGTTACCATAACGGCGGCCGGCGACTATATCATAGAGGGAACGCTTGACGACGGTCAGATCGTCGTGTCGGACGCGCTCGGTAAAAAGGACGCGGTGAATATTGAGTTTCGCGGCGTAAACGTGACTTGCTCCGACAGCGCGCCGTTTAACGCGGGCGGCGGCAAAATAGGCATAACGCTTGCCGACGGCACGACGAATATATTTACCGATGCGTCGGCTTACACAAACTACACTACGTCAAAAGACCCAAAGGGCTGCTTCTATTCCAAGCGTGACCTTGACATAGGCGGAGCGGGTACTTTGAAGGTCAACGGGAACGTAAAAAACGGCCTGGTGTGCGGCGCGGATATGAAAATTAAAAAGGGCGCCAACCTTGACGTAACGGCTGTAAATAACGCTATCAAAGGCGACAACGGAGTGGAATTTACCGATAAAACCGGCACGGTTAAAATAACCTCCACGGGCGGCGACGGCGTTAAGTCAGACGCGATTGATACGGATATTGTCCCTACGGGCGCGATTGAAGCGGACAAGGGCTATGTCACAATCGCGGGCGGCACATTCGACATTGACGCGGCGGGCGACGGAATACAAGCGGATAATTACTGCACGATAACAGGCGGCAATATTACGATCAACTCCGGCGCTGAGGGCATTAAGGCAAACGAGGTAAATCTGCCGGTAATAGCCGACGGCGCGGTTGTTGCAAATCAGTTTATCAACGGTAAAATTGCGATTAGCGGCGGAACGCTTGACATTACATCCGGCGAGGACGGCATCAAGGCCGCGGAAAGCGTGACTGTTTCCGATACGGCTGATATAAAAGTAACGGCGACAGGCACGGACGCGGCCGACAACAGCGGTTACGACGGCATACAGGCGGGAGAAACGGCGGAAGCTGTAAGCGGCAATGTAACAACAGAAACCGTCACAGTCGCGGGGACTGTAACGATATCGGGCGGCAGCGTCGATATTACCGCGTCCGACGACGCGGTTACGGCAAGCGGCGGCTTCATTATGACCGGCGGAACGCTTACCGGCTCGGCAGACGGCGATTTTATTAAGGCGTATGAGCTTGTGGATATTGACGCTGGAACGATTGACGCGGCGGCAAAATGCGACGGCATACAATCCGGCAAGGCGCTTGTCGAAACGGTGAGCGGTACGGCAGTTACAAAGTCGGATTATACCGCAGGAAATATTGACATATCCGGCGGCAATATTACCCTTGTGACAAACGGCGGTCACGGAACAGCCGTATCCGACGACACCGACAGCTGCAAGGGTATTAAGGCGAACACGGAGCTTAACATAAGCGGCGGCACGTTTGATATAAACAGCGCGGACGACAGTATTCATTCAAATTGGAACGTGACGGTTACGGGCGGCGACTTCACTCTCGTGACCGGCGACGACGGCATTCATGCGGATAATACGCTGACGCTCGGTACGGAAAACGGTTCTGACGATGATTTTAGTATTGATATTACAACCTCTTATGAGGGCGTCGAAGGCTCGGTTATAAAAATGCTCAGCGGTACGACATATCTCGTCGCAAGCGACGACGGGATCAATGCGGCGGGTGATTATCAGGAAGGAGCGGCTCTTTCCTCAATTAACGGCATTGAATTGATCGCCGGTCCGGGCGGCGGCCCCGGAGGCGGTCCCGGTGGCGGCCCCGGTGGCGGCCCCGGCGGCGGCCCCGGCGGCAACCCGGGAGGCGGTACGGGTGGATGGGGTCCCGGTTGGGGCGGAGACGACTCATCGCCCTACGGTATGCTATACATCAAGGGAGGACGCTGTTATGTTGAAGCGAATGGCGACGGCGTTGACTCGAACGGCAGCATTGAAATGAGTGGCGGCATCGTGATTGAAAACGGCCCGACAAGCGGCGGCAACGGAGTGTTTGACATAGGCGATTTAAACGGCTGCTACTTTAGAATAACAGGCGGAACGCTTATAGGTGCGGGGACAAGCGATATGGCTGTAACTCCGACCGTGAGCGGACAAGGCTATGCCCTGACAGGCGGTTCCGCCGGTATGGGCGGACGCCCCGGCCAAAACGGAGGCGGAAGCTCCGGCAGCGCGGGAACTCCCGTTCGAATCACAACCGCGGACGGTACGTTTACGTTTGTTCCCAAAACGTCATGGAGCTGGATGTTTGTGACAATGCCCGAAATGACATCCGGCGGTTCGTATACGATAGCGGCAAATTCGGGAAGCGCGACGGGAACACAGATTTTCGGCAAGACGGTCAATAATACCTTCTACGGACTTATTAAAAACGATTGATTTGTTCTTGTAAAAAAAACGAGGCATTGTAAGGCGTCAAAACTTGCACGATTAACTAAAAATGCCGTAATAAAGAGGTACACCACCTTCGGCGTCCCGTCGTCGTTCACAACCTTACTGGCGGTATGGGGGGTTTTCTCCCAGTCCCCGAACTAGCGTTTGAACTGTTGCGATTGTGTTACATTTTTCAGTTTGGGCTTGACAGGCGAGCCGGGGGTCTGTTATACTGTGTATAAAGCCCCCGTTGCGAAACAGACCCCCGGGCAATTGCAGCCCGGCCCTCTGGAGTAAGGCGGGGGCTTTTTTTTCGTTCAGATAATACACTCCCACCTTGTTTTCATTTTGGGGATTGACAGCCGGGCCGTTTTGTGGTATATTGTTATCAGAA
>CANQKL010000043.1 GCA_947624455.1 uncultured Clostridia bacterium | reverse complement strand
AGTATACTGGGCCACGGAGGCTTCTTTAAGACTGTCGGCGTCGGACAGAAGGTCGTAGCCGCCGCTATGAACGCTCCTGTAAGCGTAATGGAGACCGCCGGTGAGGGCGGAGCCTGGGGCATGGCGCTGCTGGCGGCCTACATGGTCAACCGCGCCGCCGACCAGGGCTTGGACAACTACCTTGAAACTAAGGTGTTTGCCGGGAACCGCGGCAGCAGCATAGCTCCCGATCCGGCCGATGTCGAGGGCTTCAATAGGTTTATCGAGAGATATTCGGCGGCACTGCCCGTTGAACGGACAGCCGTTGACTGTTTGAAATAAGATGCGGGATACCGTCAGGCGACATAGCGGCCGCCTGGCGGTATTTGTCCGTTTTTTGGTCATTTTTGAATATATCTCTTGACTATGGACGGCAGCGGTGGTATAATATACAAGATACAAACGATCAATTTACGAGGTGGAAATATGTGGTTTAACGACAAAAGCGTTTTTGTCGGAAAGAGGTTTCGTACCACGGCCGACTCAAAGGAGCTGCTTGAACTTCACGGCCTGCTGGCGGAATGTTTTGCCTCCCGGGCTGAGGACAGGACGGGAGGGGCCGACGGTCACATAAGGAGAGTTAAACAGCTCGCCGGTATTTTGGTTCGGGCAATGCTGGAAAACAACTATCCTGATTTTACGGCGGAGTACGCGGACAACATCATTCTCGCCTCGGCCCTCCACGATCTGGGCAAGATAGCGGTGAGCGACGCAATACTCGCCAAGAAAGGCGAGTTGAATGTTAAGGAAAGCCAGCTTATGCAAAGTCACACCCTTGAGGGCGCGAAGATACTTGAGGATATATCGGCCGCTCTGGGCGGCGGAACCTATACGGCTGTGGCGGCGGTTATAGCGAGAGGACACCATGAGCGCTGGAACGGCTGCGGCTATCCGGACCGGCTCAAGGGGGAGGACATACCTCTCGCGGCCAGGGTCACGGCCATTGTCGATGGCTTTGACTGCCTGGCGGCGGGAAGCCCGTACAGCAGAAAGCTGGAGCTTTCTGAGGCTTTCAAGGCCGTGAGAGAGTTCTCTGGAATTTATTATGACCCTGTTCTGACGGATATGTTCCTTTCAAAGTCGGAGCAGATAGCCGAAATTTATAAAGCATAACGGAAAGGGGATTTTATTGTGAAGGTATTACTTGTAAACGGCAGCCCGCACAAGGAGGGCTGCACTTGCGCCGCGTTGCGCGAGGTGGCGAAGGGACTGGCCGAGGGCGGCGTTGACAGCGAGATATTTCAGGCTGGCTCTACGACAAAGGGCTGTCTTGGCTGTGGATACTGCCGCAAAACCGGCAAATGTATAACAGACGACTGTGTAAACGAGGCCTTAGCGAGGCTCGAGGAGTTTGACGGGCTTGTGATCGGTTCGCCGGTTCATTACGCCGCTGCGGACGGAGCCGCCACATCCTTTATGGATAGGCTTTTCTACGCTGGCGGCGGCAAGCTGCGCTTTAAAGTGGGGGCCGCGGTGGCAAGCGCTCGGAGGGCGGGCACAACCGCGACCATCGACCAGCTCCTGAAATATTTTACCATTAACAATATGCCGGTGGTAAGCTCCAATTACTGGCCCATGGTTCACGGAAACAGCCCCGCCGAGGTGGCTCAGGATATCGAGGGCCTTCAAACCATGAGGGTGCTGGGCAGAAATATGGCCTGGCTCATAAAGTGCATAAAGCTGGGCGAGGAAAACGGCGTGTCCGCTCCCGCCCTTGAGGATAAAATATATACTAACTTTGTAAGGTGACATTATGAACGATAAGCTTGCCGCTTTCAAGGCGGAAATGAAAGACAAACGGGTCACGGTGCTTGGAATAGGCATAAGCAATCTGCCGCTTATAAGGTTCCTCAGCCAGCTTGGCGCGGTGATAACCGCCGCGGATAAACGGACGGAGGAGCAGCTTGGCGATTCCGCCCGAGAGCTTCGGGAGCTGGGGGTCGTTCTTAAAACAGGGCCGGAATATCTTGAAAATCTTGACGGCGATTATATTTTCAAAACTCCCGGGATCCGCTTTGACGTGCCTCAACTTTTGGAGGCGGCAAGGCGGGGCAGCGTCATAACCAGCGAGATGGAGGTTTTTTTCGAGCTGTGTCCGGCAAAGACGATAGCCATAACCGGCAGCGACGGCAAGACCACGACCACAACTCTTATTTCCGAAATTTTAAAGAAAATGGGCAGAACAGTACATCTCGGCGGCAATATCGGCAAGCCTCTTTTGCCTGAGATAGAGGGGATAAAGGAAAGCGATGTGGCCGTGCTGGAGCTAAGCAGCTTCCAGCTCCACACCATGAAGCGCAGTCCGAATGTGGCGGTGGTCACAAATATGACGCCCAATCATTTGGACTGGCACACCTCGTTTGAGGAGTATATGGACGCCAAGCGTAACATTTACCTTCATCAGGACAGGAGCGGCGTCCTTGTCCTCAACAAGGCGGACGAACAGTCCTATGCCTGCCGCTTTGGCGCAAAGGGCGAGGTCAGGCTTTTCGGCTACGACAGCGATTGCGCCGTATATTCCCAGGGCGGCAGCATCTATGCTTTCGGCGGCGAGGTAATGAAAACGTCGGATATCAAGATACCCGGCGAACACAACGTCCAGAATTATATGGCCGCCATAGCCGCCGTCGGGCCTGGCTGCGAGGCGGCGACGCGGGAAGTGGCGCGGGAATTTGGCGGAGTCCCCCATCGCATAGAACTCGTCAGAGTGAAGGACGGCGTCCGTTACTATAACAGTTCAATCGACAGCAGTCCCAACCGTACTATCAACACGCTTAAGGTTTTTGACAAGGTCATCCTCATAGCTGGCGGCAAGGACAAGGGGATCCCCTATGACAGCCTTGGCCAATCTTTGGCGGAAAAGACCAAGGCCCTGTTCCTGGTTGGCATGACCGCCGGAGCTATAAGCGGAGCTTTGAAAAAATATGCTGAAAAGACTGGCGTGGGCGGGGATATTCCTGTGACTGTCTGTGAAAACTATGAGCAGGCCGTCCGCCTGGCAGCGGATATGGCGGTCAGCGGCGATGTTGTCCTTATGAGCAACGCAAGCACCAGTTTCGATATGTTCCGAAATTTTGAGGAACGCGGCAACCTGTTCAAGAGGCTGGTGAACGAACTGTAAAAGGAGGGAGCTTCCCTTTGAAAATAGAGGAAATACTTAAAAAATTGGATGCGCCCCTGGGCGTGAGCGGCAATGAGGAACCGGTGCGCGCGGCGGTCAAGGAGCTTTTTGCCCCCTGCTGCAATAGGGTAACTGAGGACTCCCTCGGCAACGTTTTTGGCTGGTACGGCTGCGGAGTAAAAAACGCCCCCTTGGTGATGCTCGAAGCTCACCAGGACGAACTCGGCCTAATGGTCAGCGGCGTAACCGACGAGGGCAGCTTGCTTTTCTGTACGGTAGGCGGCTTCGACCCTAAGACCCTTCCAGGCACCGAGGTGACCGTTCACTGCGGCGATGGAAAATATTTCGGCGTTATCGGCGCCAAGCCCCCGCACCTTGTTAAGGACGCGGGTAAAGCCCTTGCCATAGAAAATATGTCTGTGGATATAGGTTTCAAAAAGGAGCAGACTGAAAAGATCGTCCGAATAGGGGATATAATCACCTTAAATACCGGCTATATACGGCTGGCCGGCAGCGCAGTGGCCGGCAGATGTATCGACGACCGAGGCGGCTTGGCCGCGGTGGTGCGGACGATGGAGCTGATCCAGAAATACCGTCTTTCCTGCGATGTTGTGGCCGTGGCCACGGTTCAGGAGGAGCTGGGGCTTCGCGGCGCGAGGACTGCCGCGGCTCAGCTCGTGCCGGACGCGGCGATAGCCGTTGACGTTTGTCACGGGGTCAGCCCGGGCGTCAGCGACAACGCCTTTCCTTTGGGAAAGGGGCCTGTGGTCAGCGTTGGCCCCAATCTCCATCCCAAGCTCACGCGCCAGCTCCTTGACCGGGCTAAGGAGGAGGACATTGAGGTTCAGATAGACGTTGACAGCGGAGATACCGGAACCGACGCCTGGGAGATCCAGGTGGCTGGTACAGGCGTGCCTACGGCATTGTTGTCCATTCCCCTCAGATATATGCACGCCAACTACGAGGTGGGGGACATTAGAGATATGGAAAATACGGCCCGGCTCATGGCGGCCTGGCTGCTCGGCTTCAAAGGCGGTGATCAGCTGTGTTATTAAAGGAGCTGTGCGAACTTTTCGGCCCTTCCGGTTGGGAGGACGAGGTCAGGAATTTTATTCTCAGCAGAATAAAGGCTGACGAGATAATTGTAGATTCTATGGGAAATATCATCGCCCACAAGATCGGCGGCGGTAAAAAGGTCATGGTCGCCGCGCATATGGACGAGGTAGGCTTTATTGTCAGCGGCTTTACTGACGAAGGCTTTGTAAAATTCAAGACGGTTGGAGGAATCCTTACCACCGTCCTGGTGAGCAAAAAGGTGCTGCTGGGGGAGAAAAGAGTCCCCGGCGTCATCAGCGCCAAGGCCGTTCACCTGCAAAAGCGGGATGAACGGGAAAAACTTATTCCCATGAGCGAGCTGTATATAGATATCGGCGCGAAGGACAAGGACGAGGCAAAAAGCCTCCTTAACCTTGGCGATTACGGAATTTTTGCCGGAGAATATACGGAGTTCGGCGACGGACTCGTAAAGAGCAAGGCTCTGGACGATCGGGTCGGCTGCGCCACAGTACTGGGGCTTATGGAACAGGAGTACCGCAATGATATGTATTATGTATTCACAGTCCAGGAGGAAGTGGGCCTTCGGGGAGCTATCATAGCCGCAAACCGCATCCGGCCAGATTACGCCCTTGTCATTGAGGGTACCACTTGCAGCGATGTGTACGGCACCAAGCCCCATGAGACGGTCACTAACCTGGGCGGGGGAGCGGTCATGACCGCTATGGACCGGGCCGCTGTCAGCGACCGGCGGTATTTTGAAATGATAAAGAACGTCGCGGAAAGGGAAAACATTCCCCTGCAAATAAAGCGTACCAGCATGGGCGGGACAGACGCCGGCAGCATCCAGCGCAGCGGCGGAGGCGTCAAAACCGCTGTCCTGGCCGTACCCTGCCGCTACATTCATTCCCCGGTCAGCGTTATGAGCAAAAATGACTTTGACAGCGTGGGCCGCCTGAGCGCGGCGGTCCTTAACGAGCTGGAGAGGAGCGATATTTAATGGAGCTATTGAAAAAACTTGCCGAATGTTGGGCCCCCTCGGGACGGGAGGATAGGATAAGAACGCTTATTGCCTCCGAAATGGAGCCTTATGTGACTGACGTGTACGCCGACTCGATGGGCAATCTTATCTGCCGAAAAAAGGGCAACGGTAAGCGTCTCATGTTTGCGGCCCATATGGACGAGATCGGTTTTATGATAACCAACATTGACGACAATGGCTTTCTTCGCTTTACTAACGTGGGCGGTATATCGGCCCATAATTGCGTCAATCGTGGCGTAGTGTTTGAAAACGGCACGACGGGCGTAATATCGTATGAAAAATCCGTTAAGGATCTCAACCTTGACAAAATGTATATAGACATTGGCGCTTCGGATAAGGCAGAAGCGGAAAGCAAGGTCAGCGTCGGCGATATGGCCGGATACAGCGAGGGCTTCGCCCTTATGGGCGGACGCGCCGCGTCAAAGTCTATGGATGACCGGGTGGGCTGCTATGCCCTTATCAGGGCCGTCCAGTTGGCGGAGAGCTGCCCTAACGACCTATACGCCGTGTTTACCGTTCAGGAGGAGCTGGGCCTGAGAGGGGCTAAAACCGCTTCCTTCAACGTGGAACCCGATCTTGGCGTCGCTATTGATGTGTCCATGGTGGGAGATGTTCCCGAAAGCGACCATCACAGCCTTTCGCTGGGCAAAGGCCCTGGTATAAAGCTGAAGGACGCCTCCTTCATAATTCACCCCAAAGCCAGGGAGTTCATGCTCAAAGCGGCGAAGGCGGCGGAGATACCCTACCAGCTTGAGGCGGCGGCCTACGGCGGCACCGACGCGGGAGCTATTCACCTCACGGGCGGCGGAGTGCCCGCTGGAACGATTTCGATTCCCACAAGGTATATCCACTCGCCCAGAGAGGTAGTGGATATAGCCGATGTGGAAAACACTGTGAAGCTTGTAAAACAGATGATAGAAATGGGCATATAGGCTCAAGGCAAGCTCCGCATTTCGCCCTTTTTTGCCGCTTGGCATATTCCAGCGGCGGGATTGGTTAGCCTATGTTTTATACCAGAAACGGAGATTATTATGAAAGATAACATTACCAGCGCCATAACCCATGACGGCGGAATCCGGGTCATTGCGGCTGATACCACAAGGCTCTGTGACCGCGCCCAGGAGCTTCATCAAATGAGTCCAGTCTGCTGCGCCGCTCTGGGCAGGGCGCTTACCGGCGCGGCTATAATGGGACGTATGTTAAAGAACTATGATGACAGCGTCACTGTCCAGTTTAACGGCGGCGGCCCCATAGGCCGCATCGTGGCGGTTTCAGACGGGCGCAGCAATGTGAAAGGTTATGTGGACAACCCCATAGTTGACCTTTCCCTGCGTTCCGACGGAAAGCTGGACGTGGGCGGAGCTGTCGGCCGCTATGGCGCTCTCAGCGTCATAAAGGATCTGAATATGAAGGAACCTTATGTAGGACAGATACCTCTTGTCAGCGGAGAGATAGCCGAGGATCTGACCCGTTACTTTGCCGACAGCGAACAGCTCCCTACCGCGGTGGCTCTGGGAGTTCTCGTGGATACGGATTACAGCGTCAAGGCTGCCGGCGGTTTTGTGATACAGCTTTTGCCGGGAGCGGAGGAGGCCGACACCGAACGCATTGAAAAGGTCATTTCCGAGATACCCGCCGTGACCCAGCTCCTCAGTTCGGGAGAAACTCCGAGGGATATAGTAGAACGGCTCCTCAGCGGCTATGAAATCGACTACTTTGAGGATATGGAAACGAAATATTTCTGCGGATGCAGCCGGGAAAGGATGGAACGGGCGCTGATCAGCGTTGGAGAAAAGGAACTTGGGCTTATGATTGAGGAGGACGGACAGGCCGAGCTCTGCTGCCATTTCTGCAATAAAAAGTATCAATTTACCAGAAACGAGCTGGAAAAATTACGCGCACAGGCAAAATAAAATGTCAAAAAGGCTGTCACTGACGGCCTTTTTGACGCTAATGAAAAAATTTTTTATTGACAATCCACTGAAAAGGTGGTACAATATTATTGAGTTTTAGTCACGAATCGCCGAACTTTGCAAAAGTGTTACAAAGTTTTCAAAAATGTTACAAATTCCTCATTGAACTTTCCTGTGAGATGTAGTATAATAAACGCATTGGGTTGGCATCTCTTCAGGTTCGGCGCAGATCGGTGCACTGAAAATTATACAGCGAAGGGATTGGGATAAATGGCAAGTAAGTATCTTAACACTATGCTATACCAACTTAAGGAAGCTTTTGGCAGAAGAATAGGAATGATAGATTATACCGGTTACATAACTTCGCCGGGAAATCCCGCTGAGATCGACGCCAATGTAAGCGTTATCCTTTCCAAGTGCGAGGCGGCCAGCGGAGCCATTCACTATCTCGGATATACCTTTCTCCCTGTCGAGACTAGGGGTAAGTTGGAGTTTGTGAGCTTTGTGGAGGGAGAGGATGCTTCGGCGGCCAAGTTTGCCGAGATACTTACAATCTCCATCGACAATATGCGCCAGTTCTACGATGACAAATTTGATAAGACCAACTTTGTCAAAAACATTATCATGGACAACATCCTGCCCGGCGACGTATTTGTAAAGAGCAAGGAGCTGCATCTCGCCTATGAGGCTACGAGAGTGGTTCTTGTGGTCAGAAAGTATGACAAGAAGGATTTGGATGTTTTCGATGTAATATCGGGCATTTTCCCTGAAAACAACCGAGATTTTGTGATAGACCTTGACGGCAGCACCATTGTGCTGGTGAAGGAAATGCGCGATGGTATGGTTTTCAAGGATGTGGAGAAGATGGCCCGCAGCATTGTTGATACTCTCCAGACCGAGGCAATGGTCAACGTTATCGTGGGCATCGGCACCGCCGCTTCCAACATCCGCGATATCGCCAGGAGCTTCAAGGAGGCCAATATCGCCATAGAGGTCGGCAGAGTTTTCGATAACGACAAGCGCATCGTAAACTATGAAAACCTTGGCATAGGCCGCCTTATATATCAGCTGCCCACCACGCTGTGCGAACTGTTCCTTTCCGAGGTGTTCAAGAAGGATTCTATTGATTCTCTGGATCAAGAGACTCTGTTCACCATCCAGAAATTTTTTGACAACAACCTTAATGTGTCCGAAACCTCGCGTCAGCTCTATGTCCACCGTAACACGCTGGTGTACCGGCTGGATAAGGTGCAGAAGATAACGGGGCTGGATCTGCGAATTTTTGATCACGCCATAGTTTTTAAGGTTGCCATGATGGTTAAAAAATATTTACAGTCCAACCCTTCAAAAATGTAAGTGGGAGGCATTGGGTTTGATCGAATTCAAAGATGTTACGGTTATATATGACAATGATATCATCGGGCTTGAAAACGTCAGCTTTAAAATAGAGGACGGAGAGTTTGTATTCTTGGTGGGCAGGACCGGCGCCGGCAAAAGCAGCGCTATAAAGCTGCTCACCGGGGAAATCAAGCCATACGCCGGAGACGTCATTGTTAACGGAATAACGGTCAACAGGTTAAAGAGCAAAAAGCTCCCGTACCTGCGCCGCAGCGTTGGGACTGTGTTTCAGGATTTCCGTCTGCTGCCCAACAAAACCGTGTATGAAAACGTGGCCTTCGCTATGGAAGTGGTTCGGGCCAAAAAAAAGGACATAAGGCGCAAGGTGCCTACCATTTTGAGCCTTGTGGGCTTGGCCGACAGGGCAAAGAACTATCCTAACGAGCTTTCCGGCGGCGAACAGCAGAGAGTGTGCATCGCGAGGGCGCTGGTCAACAGCCCGGCCATTGTGATTGCGGACGAGCCGACGGGCAATCTCGACGTGGAGACTGCCGAGGAAATAATGAAGCTGCTTTTGGAGATAAACCGTATGGGTACGACCATTGTTATGGTTACTCATTCGACAAAGATCGTTGATGACGCTCACCGGCGCGTTATACAGCTGGAGAGCGGCGTTGTTGTGCGCGATGAACAGGAAGGAGGCTATACCTCAGATGTACTCGCTTAAAACGGCCCTTAGCTCTTTGGGAAAAAACGCTGTCATGACAATAGCGTCCATCGTTACGATAGCCTGCTGTTTATTTTTGTTCGGCGTATTTTTGCTGTTTGCTTTTAATATAAATTATATCGGCGAACAGATATCGGAGCAATGTGAGGTACAGGCTTTTATTGACGACAGAGTTGACCGCGCGGGGGAGGAGAGGATACTTAAAGAGATATCCGCCATGCCCAACGTGAAGTCTGCGGAGTTTGAAAGCAAGACTCAGGCTTTTGAAAATTACAAGGAAAAGCTTGAGGGCTACGGCGAATATCTCGATGGCATGGAAGGGGAGGAGATTTTGCGCAGCAGCGTTAAAATAACTCCCGACGATCTTACCATTTTGAACGACACCGTATCTCAAATCGAAAAAATAGACGGCGTAGCCAATGTGGTCAACCACGAGGCTACCGTTCGGGGCGTCATATCCTTTACTCAGGCGATCAAAATAGGCAGCTTGATCGCGATGATAATACTTCTTATGACGGCCGTATTTATAATCCAGAATACCATAAAGCTCAGCGTTCACGCCCGGGAGGACGAGATACACATTATGAAATTTGTGGGCGCGACAGACAGCTTTATCCGCCGGCCTTTCGTTTTGGAGGGAGTTATAGTTGGCATTATAGGCGCCGCTATTGCGATTATCGTAATAGCCTTCGGTTATAATGCGGCTGTGAACGGTCTTACCGGCTTTCTGGATCTGTTCGAGCTGTACACCTTCAGCCAAATGGCGCTTCCCGTGGCGGGAGGACTGCTGATCTTTGGCATACTTATGGGCAGCTTCGGCAGCAGAACCGCCATACGCCGCCATCTCAAGGTCTGAGGAGTGATTTGTCATGAACAAAAGCAATAAGGGGCCGAACAATGGCCGTTCTGAAAAAAAACACAGCAAAAAACGCATCATTGCCGGGGTTTGCGCTCTGGCGGTGGCGGCGTTGTTCCTGTTCTCCTGCTTGTATCCGGCGCTCAGCTACGCCGCCGCGGTGGATGAGGCTAAGGCCGCCCGTGACGAGGCGAAGAACGAGCTGAACAATATAAAAAATGAGAAGGCCGATTTAGTAAAGGAGTATGCGGATTTTGACAGCAAACTCACGGCGGTCGAGGATGAGATCATCTCGCTGACCTCCGCTATTAAAGGCACAAATGAAGAGATCCAGCGCAAGACCATCGAGCTGGAGCAGGCGGAGGCCAACACCGAAGCCTATAAGGAAGAATTCAAGAACCGGGCCAGAGTCATGTACGAAAACGGCAGCACCTCGTATCTGGAGGTGCTTTTCGGTGCTGACAGCTTCAGCGATTTTCTGTCGCGAATGGAGATCGTGGGCAGCATAATCAACCACGACCGCGAGGTGCTTGACCGATATGTTAAAAGCCGCGATATTATCAAAAATGCCAAAACTCAGCAGGAAGAACTGCTTGCCCGGCAAAAGAGCCAGCAAGAAAGCCTGGCGCTGCGCCAGGAGGAGCTGGAGCTGACCCTTGAAAAACAGCAGGCGCTTATCGACAAGCTTTCTCAGGACGAAAACCTGGCTGCCAAGGCTTATGAGGCCGCTGAAAAGAAATATGAGGAGGAGGAGCGCAAGGCTCAGGCCGAGATCAGAAATAGTACCTTGAGCTATTCCGGCAAATATTCTGGAGGAAAATTTGCCTGGCCCGCTCCCAGCGGAAGTACCATAACCAGTCCCTTCGGCAACCGCTACCATCCAATAAGCCACACATATAGCTTCCACAGGGGAATCGACATCGCCACCGGCTATGGCACAAATGTTATCGCGGCCGAGGACGGGATCGTGACCGTGGCCAAACATAACGGCAGCTATGGGAAATATGTGGTCATTAATCACGGCAACGGATATACCACCTTATATGCCCACAACAGCCAGCTCCTAGTCAGCGTCGGTCAGACAGTGACCAGAGGTCAGGTGATCGCCAAAGCTGGCTCCACCGGCAACTCCACCGGCCCTCACTGTCACTTTGAGGTCAGCCTCAACGGAAGTTTGCAAAATCCCCTTAATTACCTGAAGTAAGCTCAATCGGAGGTGCTTTTATTGAGCAGCAAAGCTAAAATAGTTCTTGCTATACTGTTGACATTCAGCTTTACTTGTCTTGCGTTCGTCGGTATTTTCAACGTTTTGGGCATCAG
>CANQKL010000042.1 GCA_947624455.1 uncultured Clostridia bacterium | reverse complement strand
CGCCCAGCGGTCAAGGCCATGCTGGTCATAAATACCGATAAAGGGACTCAGAAAATCATCACAAACACCGCTGATTGGAAGGGTACGCTCGCTGGACCCATTACAAAAAACGGCGTATATTACGGCGAAGATTACGACGCCCGCGCCCTCACGGCCCTTGGCGACTATCAAAGTCCGGGGTACGATACGGCCAACTGGGTAGGCTCCGCCGGGAGCGAGGATACCCCCTATATACTTAAGACGGTCATCGCTTCCCCAAAGGCGGCGAAGCATATGCGCCTGTCTGTGTCGGAGATCGGCCCGGCAACCGGCAACGACGGCGAGACTCGGCTCCAAATAATGGAGCTGGAAGCCTTTGACTCCAATGGAATAAATCAGGCGCGCACTGCGGCTGTCACCGCGCAAAACTCCTTTGAATATGGAACTCAGTGGCGCACGACCAATATAAATGACGGCGACTACGGCCTCGACGGAGACAGCGGTTATACCTCCGATATTCTCTCAAAAACCAGGGCCGCCAGCTTCACGCTCCCTTCTCCGCTGACGGTTGATCTTGCCTTTTCGGAGCCTGTCGCAGTCGCCTCGGTAAACATAGTCTGCCGCACAGGCATCGCCTCGGTCAGCGGCGAGCTTTGCCCCAACTACCCCAAGACCTATGAAATACAGATATCTGACGATGGACAGCTCTGGGAAACCGTAGCCAACTGTTACGCGGGCGAGGTATGGAACAACGTACTTTATCCTCACAGCCTTGTCACCGTGACCTATGCCGGTGAAATCCGTCCATCCAAGGGAATGTCCGGACAGATAGTTGACGACTTCGAGCAGCGGCCCGTTTCAGCCGTGGTCTATACCGGGAACAAGGCCCAGTCATCCTATCCTGGCGGAGAGATAGACGTTTTGGCCGAATACAGCGGAGCGGATATGTTTGAAAATGGCATAACCCTCAAGGACGGCCAGACAATGGTGGTCAATATGGGCCAGAACCTGACCGCGATCCCGGAGATAAAATTCAGCGCGGCCAAAGGCGTTGGGCTGAATATGAAATTTGCGGAAATGCTCAACGACGGCAGCGCCGTCGGGGACGGAGCCACTCAGGCCAGCGGCCCCAAGGGCAGCATCTACACCAAGAGCCTGCGGGCCGCCCGCTCCGAAACGCACTATACCTTTGCCGGAACCGGCGAGGAAATCTATCAGCCCACCGTAAGCTTCTTTGGCTACCAGTACGTGGAACTCAAGGCCGTTGGCGGAGACGTTACCGTAACCGGCCTTCGTTCCCGCGCCCTGTCATCGGTCAGCCGACAGACGGGCTTTATCGAGACCAACAACCGGGACGTGAACAAGCTGTTCCAGAACGCTCTTTACGGTCAGCTCAGCAATTTCTTTACCATACCAACCGACTGTCCCCAGCGCGACGAGCGGCTGGCCTGGACCGGCGACGCCCAGGCCTTTGCCCGAACGGCGATGTACAACTTTGACAGCGCCGCTTTTCTGAACGGGTATCAGGAGCTTTTGAGCGACAACACCCTCAAGGACGGCTTTCCGGCGTCGGTACTGGCTCTCAGCGGCTACTTCCGTCATTGGGCGACCGGATGGAGCGACGCGGAGGTGATCAACGCCTGGTCCTATTTTGTCCAGACCGGCGACGTGGAATTTCTGAGGGACAACTGGGACGCTCTCAACCGCTACATGGAATATTTGGAAAGTCACGAACGCGGGGCCGATCAGGCTCCGAACGTGGACAGGCACGGCTACGGGGACTGGCTTGCTTTCCAAGGCTCGGGCTATTCTATCGTGGCCGACTACTATTACGGATACGTCACCTCGCTCATGACCAAAATCGCGGCCATCTTGGGCGACAAGGAAAAAGAAACCTACTACAGTGATAAATTTGAACGGGAAAAGCAGGCCTATTTAAGAACATACGTGACCTTTACCGACCTCGGCGACGTTACCGTGCTTCCCGTCCCAACCTTTGAAAATCATGTACTTTCCGCCGAGTTTGAGCCGACAGAGGCAAAGTACCTGCGGCTCACCGCCACCGAAACCGGCCCTGGCACTTCAGATGACAAAGAACACCGTCTCCAGATAATGGAGCTGGAGGTATACGGCGAGGACGAAGCGACGAACTACGCGTCCGGAAAGCCCGCCGAATCTAATAATACCTTCAACGATTATGGCTGGCATATTAACAATCTCACGGACGGAAAATACACTGGCACAGACGGCTACAGCTCAAATACCAATACCGGCAGCGATATTGCCGCTTCGCCCATATCGGTCACCGTTGATCTTGGCGAAGTCCAAAATATCAGCAATGTCAAAATATTCTGCCGCTATGACAAAAACGAGTCCATGACTCCCGGCGTCTGCGTCAACCACCCGAGACATTTTACAATAGAGGTTTCCACCGACAATACAAGGTGGGAAAAGGTGGGCGAATACAGCGCAACCGCCGGTGAGGATCACAGGCTCGCCATATATTCCTCCATGGGCGGCGACGCAGGCCTGTTTATGGCCAACGCGGGTAAGGCTGGCGTCATAGAGGACAACTCCCAAACCGCTCTATTATGGATGCTCAAGCTGGGCTGGTACAGCGGCGACGAAATGCGGGACGAGGCAATCGCCATGCTGGTAGAGAATATTAAGAACGAAGCTCCCGATCCCTCCAGCGTCAGGGCGCAATATGGCGAAAATACGCTGGCAGTCGGCTTTATGGGGTCAAATATCATTACGCCGGTACTCAGCGACGTCGGCCGCTCCGATGTGAGCTATGACCTGCTGTTAAGCGACGAAATGCCCTCCTGGCTCTTCGAGGTCAAGGCCGGAGCCACGACCATTTGGGAACGCTGGAACTCATACGACCCGGGCAAAGGCTTTGGCGACGCGGAAATGAACTCCTTCAACCACTTTGCCTACGGCTCCGTGGCCGAGTGGATGTACCGCTACATGGCGGGCATCGACTCCGCGAACGGCTTCAAAGACATCATTCTACAGCCCACCCTTGACCGGGGCGAACAATACAACGACGAGGAGCGCATACGCTCCGTAAGCGGACGCTACGACTCGTATTACGGCGTTATAGAATCCAGTTGGGAAGCCGACGAAAGCGCCGCTCTGACCGAATACCACGCGGTCATCCCCGCCAACACCTCCGCCGTTTTGTATCTCCCCGTCAGCGGCGAGAACGTCAAAGGGTTCGTCAACATTCCCGGCGTAACATATACGGGAATGGAACGCCAAAACGGCGTTCTCAAGGCTAAATTCCTCCTGGAGTCCGGCGGCTACGATTTTACCGTCAGCGGCGGAAAGCTCACCGCGGCCCTGGCCGAGGGATATACGGCTGACGTCAGCGCGGTCGGGTTCAGCGTCCCTTATCTCAGCCTCACTTCGGATGGGGATTTAGCCATTGAATACGCCCTTGACTTCAGCGGCGTCACGGCCGCAAACGGTGATGAAAAATACTGTGTCAGCGTTGAATATCTGGATAACGGCGAATGGAAGAACGCCAGCGCGAACGGCGAAACGGAAATAACTCCCGAGGATGGCGCGGCTTCCGCCGCCTTTGTGCCGACCAATTCTAACGTGCCTTACCGGCTGAGCGCCTTTATAAAGGGAGCTTCCGGGGCAAAAAGAGCCGCCGCCACCGCTTCGGGTACAACCTTGTATGAGCTGGTAATAGACGACATAGCCTCCAGCGGCTACAGCTCGGCCGAGGAACTGGACAAGAACGTGCTTGCCAAGGCAAACGCCGTCATTGGTCAAGGCGGACTGATAAGCTTTGATGAGCTGGACAGCGTCAGAGGGCGGCTCATGGAAAAGCCCAATGAAAATACCGTTGAGATCAAGCCCCAGTTCGCCAACCTTGGCATTGGCTTTATCTGTACCAAGGGCAAGCTTTGGGTCGGCTCCGCCTTTGGCGAAGGCGACAGTAGCGCGGTCTACACCAGCATAACTCTCGAGGACGGCAAGATAATCCTCGGCGGCGCGGTCGGGCAGGCGGCCGGAGATACGCTGGTTCTCGAAGCGATAGAATTTGACTATGTACAGGACTTTATCGGCTCCTTTGATTCCGACAACGTTTACAGTGAGCCGGACTTTGTGCCTGAGCTTTAAGACGGAGGCAGTACGGATATGAAAAAGTTTGAAACACCCGAAATAACGCTGCAAGACCTTCGAACAAAAGACGTGATGACCGGCGTACTCCTCATCAGCGCCGAACGTTCCAACGCCAAGCTGATAGACATAAACGCCGGCGACGCCGTGGAAGGGTATGAATATTGGCAGCGCTGGAATGACAACAACTGAGTCCCTGGGGCTGAAAAAATGGCGCAGACCTGCGTCGTCGCATGCTCGGTATCGCAAGTTCCGATTATGAAAAAATCGGAACAAGCGATGCAACGCTTGTTCCGATGCCGTTCTGCGCCATTTTTTACAGCCCCACTTTATATCTTTTAATATCCCCGTTCTTCGCGTATCTTGTCATAGGGTACGGGTATGGGGTAATTGCCGGTAAAGCAAGCATCGCACCAGCCGGTGTCGGCTCCCTTTATCATTTCGCCCAAAGCTTCCACCGGTAAATAACCCAGCGAGTCGGCTCCGATTATTTCCCGGATATCCTCCATATCCCGCCGCCAAGCCACCAAAAGCTCCTGAGAAGGAACGTCGGTGCCAAAATAGCAGGGATAAAGGAAGGGCGGCGAAGCGAAGCGCATATGAACCTCCTTCGCTCCGGCGGATCGCATGGTGTTCACTATCCGGCGGCAGGTAGTTCCCCTAACCATGGAGTCGTCTATCATTACCACTCGCTTGCCCTCCACGATCTCCCGCAGAGGATTGAGCTTGAGCCGGACGCTGCGCTCCCGCATTTCCTGACTGGGCTGAATAAAGGTTCGGCCCATATATCGGTTGCGTATCAGTCCATGCTCATAGGTTATGCCAGATTCCTCGCTATATCCGATAGCCGCGTCAAGGCCGCTGTCAGGAACGCCGACAACTATATCCGCCTCGGCCGGACAATACCTGGCCAGCAGACGGCCGGCGTTTTTCCGCGCCTCATAGACGCTCATGCCCGCGATTTTACTGTCCGGCCGGGCAATGTAAATGTACTCGAATATGCACATCCTTGGCCGGACATTCAGGCAGTTATCCTTGAAGGACAGCAGTCCCCTCTCCCGGTCGCAGACCACGACCTCGCCCGGCTGCACGTCCCGTACAAACTCGGCCCCAACGGCGTCAAAAGCGCAAGTCTCGCTGGCAAAAACCCAGGAATTTCCTATTTTACCTATGGAAAGGGGGCGCAGGCCATAAACGTCCCTGGCGGCGATCAGCTTTTGCGGACTCATTACCAGCAGAGAATACGCCCCGTGGATGCGGGGAATACTCTTTACAACGGCCTCCTCCACGCTTTTGCTGTTCAGCCGCTCGCCCGCGATAACGTAGGCTATGGCCTCCGAATCAATAGTAGTCTGAAATATAAAGCCCCTTTTCTCGAACTGATCTCTCAGCTCGTCGCCGTTGGTCAGGTTGCCGTTGTGAGCTATCGCCAAGGCTCCCTTTACATATTTTGTGACCAAAGGCTGGGCGTTTTCCCTCCGGCTCTCGCCGGTGGTGGAATAGCGGACGTGGCCAATAGCCATCTCGCCTTTGAGCTGGCTCAACACATCGCCCGTAAAGACCTCGTTTACCAGGCCCATGTTCTTGTAATGCTTTATGTCCCGATTGTGGCTGACCGCTATGCCGCAGCTCTCCTGTCCCCTGTGCTGCAGGGAAAACAGTCCGTAATAGGTGAGCTGGGCCACGTCGAGTCCATCGCGCGCAAAAATACCAAAGACACCACATTCTTCCTTGGGCTTATGGCTGTCCGTCCGAGATCCTCCCTCAAAAACAGTCACTTACAGGCCCAAACGCTTGAACACTTCGGCGTAAGCGCCTTCAACTCCGCCCATATCCCGACGGAAGCGATCCTTGTCCAGCTTCTCGTTGGTGTCGGCGTCCCACAGGCGGCAGGTGTCGGGAGATATCTCGTCGGCAAGAATGATCTGACCGTGATAGCGGCCAAACTCTATCTTAAAGTCTATGAGCTTGATGTTCAATTCCTTGAAGAAGGCTACAAGCGCATCGTTCACCTTAAAGGTAAGGTCGCTGATGGTCTTGATCTCCTCCTTTGTAGCCAGGCCAAGAGCATAGATCTGGTAGTCGTTTATCATGGGGTCGCCCAAGTCGTCATTTTTATAGCAGAACTCAAGGGTGGGGCTGAGCAGAGCCGTACCCTCCTCCACGCCAAAACGCTTGGAAAAGCTGCCCGCGGCCACGTTGCGCACGATCACCTCAAGGGGAACTATCTCCACCTTTTTAACAAGCGTCTCACGGTCGCTGAGTTCCTCGATCAAATGGGTGGGTATGCCCTTTTTCTCCAGCATTTTGAAAATAAGATTTGTCATGCGGTTGTTTACAACGCCCTTATTCTCAATACTGCCCTTTTTAAGTCCGTTGAAAGCCGTGGCGTCGTCCTTGTAATCCACGATAAGCTGATCCTCATTGTCAGTGAGATAGACCTTTTTGGCCTTGCCCTCGTAAAGCATTTCCTTCTTCATAGTTGTGACCTCCATATAATTAATTTAAAATTAAACTCTTGTATTTCTTTAGGAACGCTTATTTCCCGAATACTCTCTTTATCCTCTCAATGGCCTCGACCGTGGCCTCGGCGCTGCCAAACCCGGTAAGCCGGAAATAGCCCTCGCCGCTGGGGCCGAAGCCGCTGCCGGGAGTGCCTACCACGTTGGCCCTGTCCAGCAGCTCGTCAAAGAAGTCCCAACTGGTCATGCCCTCGGGAACCTTCATCCAGACATAGGGCGAGTTGACTCCGCCGCTGACGCCAAAGCCCGCCTGGGCCAGTCCTTCCCGAATGACCCGGGCATTGTTCATGTAAAAGTCCACCAGCTCCCGCACCTGAGCCTTGCCCTCAGGGCTGTACACCGCCTCGGCCCCTCTCTGAACTATATAAGGCACGCCGTTGAACTTTGTGGTGTGGCGGCGGTTCCAAAGGGAAGCCAAGCTGACCCCGTCCACCTTAAGCTCGCTGGGAATCACCGTAAAGGCGCAGCGGGTGCCGGTAAAGCCAGCGTTCTTGCTGAAGGAGCGGAACTCAATGGCGCACTCCTTTGCCCCCTCGATCTCAAATATGCTGTGGGGCAGATCCTCGGTGATGTAAGCCTCATAGGCCGCGTCATACAAAATGACGGCCTTGTTCTCCCTGGCGTAGTCCACCCACTTCTTCAATTCATCATATCCAATGGCGGCGCCGGAGGGATTGTTGGGGAAGCAGAGGTAGATAATGTCCGGCTTCCGCTCCGGCAGCTGAGGCATAAAGCCATTTTCCTCAAGGCAGGGCATATATACCAGATTTGTCCAGGTTTCAGTCTTGGGGTCGTAGTCTCCAGCCCGACCGGCCATGGCGTTAGTATCCACATATACAGGATATACCGGATCGCAGACCGCCACTACATTATCCACGCCAAATATATCGCCGATGTTGCCGCAGTCGCTCTTTGCCCCGTCGGAAACAAAAATCTCCTCAGGCGAAATGTCAACGCCTCGGGCCTTGTAGTCGTTTTCGGCAATGGCGGTCCTCAAAAAGTCATAGCCCTGCTCAGGGCCGTATCCCCGGAAGGTGGCGGCGTCGGCCATTTCATCCACGGCCCTGTGCATGGCTTCGATCACGGCCTTGGGCAGCGGACGGGTGACGTCGCCTATCCCCAGACGAATGATCTTTTTGTCCGGATGGGCGGACGAATACTCGTTCACCTTTTTTGCAATGGCGCTGAAAAGGTAGCTTCCTGGCAGCTTGAGATAATTTTCGTTTATTTTAACCATATAGATCTCATTCCTTTTTGTTTATTTTATGTGCGTCCTTCTGTGTGGAAAAATGGCGAAACTTCGGCCCGTTCCCGCAACGGCGGCTCGCTTTTCCACTCTATTTATAATCCACCTCCGCGGTGAACACCGTCTCCGCCGGGCCGGTCATAAACACATGACCCGTTATCTCGTCCCACTCAATAAACAGGTCTCCGCCCCGAAGCTTTATGGTTGCTCTGCGGTCGCAAAGCCCGTTTAGCACAGTCGCAACCAAAACGGCGCAGGCCCCGGTGCCGCAGGCCCAAGTCTCCCCCGCGCCCCGCTCCCAAACCCGCATCTGTAGGTTTTTGCGATCCAGTACCTTGACAAACTCGGTATTGGTTTTTCGCGGGAACTTTTCGTGCTTTTCAAAGTCAGGCCCTATCTTCTCTATCTCCAAGCCGTTCACGTCGTCGATGTACACCACCGCATGGGGATTGCCCATGGAAACGCAGGTCACCCGGTACTGTGTATCCTTAACGGTTATGGGCTGGGCGATGACTTCATCCCCCTCGAAATTACAGGGAATCAGCTCGGGCTTAAGAATGGGGGCCCCCATATCTACCTTTGCCGCCGCGACCTTGCCGTCCTTCAACATCAGCTCCAGATATTTTATTCCGGCCTTGGTGGCAATACTTATCCCCGTCTTGTGGGTCAGGCCGTTGTCATATACATACTTACCCACGCAGCGGATCGCGTTGCCGCACATTTCCGCCTGAGAGCCGTCGCTGTTGTACATATCCATTTCAAAGTCCGCCTCGTCCGAGGGCTTGATGAGTACAAGCCCGTCGCTGCCCACCCAGAAATGGCGGTCGCTCAGATCCCTTGCCGTCCTTTGCGGGTCGGCCACCGTTTCTTCAAAGCAGTTGACATAGATGTAGTCGTTGCCTATGCCGTGCATTTTTGTAATTTTCACGGGATATCCCTCCCTAATAAACTATGTTGCCCGCCAGGATAGCCGCGGCGGTGTCGATCATTTTGCTGCCGTTGTTCATGCTCACCCGCTGGATAAAGCGGTGCGCCTGATCCTCTGTCATATTATTCTGTTCCATCAACAGCTCCTTTGCCCGAGCGATCGTCTGTTTGTCCGCATTGCTCCGGCCGGGACGCTTATCCTCGCCGCTCTTTTTTGTGGCGGGCTTGTCATTTATCATTATTACCGTTTTCAGCGTATCCAGAAGCGCGGTTCGGCTCAATGGCAGATTTACGCTCTGGATCCCGTAGGGCAACTCCACCGCTCCGGCCTGATTCTGCGCCAGAAGCACCAGCATACCCACCCCCCGCGGCAGGTCATGGTATATATCCGCGGCAGTGGTGTCCTTGAGTCTGTAGCCGCAGACCACCGCCGAAGCCGGGGACCACTCCAGCATACGCAGGACCTCGGCGCCGCCGGAACAAACTCCGCTGACGCTGTATCCGCCCATCTGAACTACCCGTCTTATGGTTTCAGCCGCCTCGGGATTCTGAAAAGCAATTATTACACTTTTCACCGTTAGACCCCCTCTTTAATCAGCGAAGAAGGTCTCAATACTTGCCAAGGTATTTTTCTATTTCCCAGCGGGTGACCTGCGTCCGGTACTCGTCCCATTCGGCCTTTTTTGCGCTGACATAGCGTTCAAAGGCGTTGTCGCCAAGAGTTTCCCGCACAAGGCTGTCCCTTTCCATAGCCGCTACCGCAGCCTCAAGGGTGCCGGGCAGACTTTCGATGCCCATGCTGAGCCGCTGATTTTCAGTCAGGCTAAAAATTGAAATATTCACGCTCTCTGGCGGGGCGGACTTTTCCCTGATGCCCTCAAGACCGGCCTTTAGTATTACCGCCAAAGCCAAATACGGGTTGCAGGTGGGATCCGGGCAGCGAAGCTCGACCCTCGTACCCATGCCCCTGGCCGCGGGAATACGAATGAGAGTGCTGCGGTTGGAGGAGCTCCAGGAAATGTAGCAGGGAGCCTCATAGCCGGGCACCAGCCGTTTATAGGAGTTTACAGTGGGATTGGTCACGGCGGCAAGACCTTTGATATGATCGAGAACGCCGCCAATAAAATAGTAAGCCAGCTCGCTGAGTCCGTTGTCCGAACTCTCGTCGTAGAAGGCGTTGCCCTTCTCGTTCATGAGGCTCATATTTGTGTGCATACCGCTGCCGTTTATACCGAATATCGGCTTTGGCATAAATGTGGCGTGAAGTCCGTGACGCTGAGCGATGGACTTGACCACCAGCTTGAAGGTGATAATGTTGTCCGCCGTGCGCAAAGCGTCGTCATAACGGAAATCTATCTCGTGCTGACCCGGAGCCACTTCATGGTGGGAAGCCTCTATCTCAAAGCCCATTTCTTCCAAGGTCTGAATAATGTCTCTGCGGCAGTTTTCTCCGCCGTCGATAGGCGCCAGATCAAAGTAGCCGCCCTCATCGTTGGTCTTGACCGTTGGACACCCCTCGTCGTCAGTGTGGAAAAGGAAGAACTCGCACTCGGGGCCAACATTGAATGTGTAGCCCAAAGCCGCCGCCTCTTTCAGTGTCCGCTTCAGGATATGACGCGGGTCGCACTCAAACGGAGTGCCGTCCGAGTTATACACGTCGCAAATGAGACGGGCGACCTTGCCCTGCTGGGGCCGCCAGGGGAATATGACAAAGGTATCCAGATCAGGATAGAGGTACATATCCGACTGTTCTATTTTCGCAAAGCCCGCAATAGACGAGCCGTCAAACATACATTGGTTGTCCAGAGCTTTCTTGAGTTGACTTTTAGTGATCGCCATGTTTTTAAGCTGACCGAAAACGTCAGTGAACTGAAGGCGTATGAATCTTACGTCATTTTCCTCAACAAGCCGTATTATGTCGCTTTTTGTGTATTTGCCCATAAAAGAGATCCTCCTTCGGCCGGGAACATTCACGGCCACGGAATAGATGAAAGGCCCCATTGCCCTTCTCTAATATTATAACAACAAAGACAGATAATTTCAACCTGCTTTTTTACCATTATTTCTCCAAATACCTTTTATTTTTTATCTATTTTTAAGTAACTCAGTATGCCCAGACAGCCCGCCCGCACATCTTCAAAGGTCGCGTCGAAATCTCCGGTGTACCACGGATCGGCCACGTCCCGGCAATTCTGGCAGAAGCTCAGCATCAATCTGACCTTTTCATCGGGGTCGCCGCCGGTAATGCGGAGGATATTTTTAATATTCCAGCGATCCATTCCCACAATGAGGTCATATTTATCATAGTCCTCCCGGCGCAGCTGTACAGCTCGGTGTTCCCTTACCGGTATGCCCGCGCGGTTAAGTCGGGCAACTGTCCCAGGGTGAGGGGGATTGCCTATTTCCTCGGCGCTGGTGGCAGCGGAGGAAATATAAAACTCCTCCTCCAGCCCCAGCTTTTCCACCATATCTTTCATCACAAATTCAGCCATGGTGGAACGGCAGATGTTGCCGTGGCAGACGAATAATATTCTTGTCATAAAAACCTCCTAAGATATACCGACACGTCAAACTCTATACACAATGGGGAAAGCTCGAAAGGGAACTCCCTTTCGATAAAAAA
>CANQKL010000041.1 GCA_947624455.1 uncultured Clostridia bacterium | reverse complement strand
GAAAATCAGCTCTCGCAGGCGGCAGGCGAAGCCTGCTGCCGAGAAAGCCCTCCCGACGGCGTACACAGGTACGCCGAGCGGTGATTTTCGTTCGTAGTCCAAGGGCATAGAATGAGAAAATTCGCTCGTATGGGCGAATTTTCTACATTAATACATTATTTTGCTTTTGTTGATTACATAATGCTATAATTTGTCTTATTAAGGTTTTCAGCCCTTGGACGATCTGCGCCATTTTTTTACAGCCCCATAAAAATGGCGCTCCGGCCAGGCCGGAGCGCCATTTTTGTGTTACCGCTCTCTTACGGGCAGCTTTTCCTTGAAAAGCAGAGATATGGACCAAAGTCCGCCCAGAGCGATGATGGTATAGATGATACGGCTGATTAAAGATGCCTGTCCGCCAAAAACCGTGGCTACCAGGTCAACACCAAAAAGTCCGATGCTGCCCCAGTTGAGGGCACCTATGATCACGAGTACCAACGCTGTATTGTCCATTTTTATACACTCCTCTCAGGGAGTATTATATCCATTGCATTTAGAAAGTATTCCTCTGTTTTGCACATTCATAAATCATCAGAGCGGCGGCTACAGAGGCGTTAAGGGAATTGACGTCGCCTTTCATGGGTATTTTTACCAGAAAGTCGCACTTTTCAGCCACAAGGCGGCTTATGCCCTGCCCTTCGCTGCCGACCACAATAACGGTCGGGCCTTTGAGGTCGGCCTCATAAATGCTGCGGTCACCGGCGGCGTCGGCTCCAGTTATCCACAGACCCATTTCCTTGAGTTCGTCAACGGTCTTTGCCAGGTTATTGACCCTGATCACAGGAGTATAGGCCGTAGCTCCTGCGGCCGCCTTTTCCACCGTAGCGGTGACGGAAACGCTGTCATGTCGGGGAATTATTACGCCATGGGCTCCAGCGCAGTTGGCAGTCCTGATAATACTGCCCAGATTATGAGGGTCGTTGATCCGGTCAAGGGCTACCAGAAAGGGCGCTTCCCCCTTGGCTTTGGCCACGGCGATAACATCCTCCAGCTTGGCGTACTCAATGGGCGGCACAAGAGCGATCACGCCCTGATGACTGCCAGTCTCGCTCATCTCGTCCAGCTTGGCTCCGTCCACCTCGGAAACTATTATGCCAAGCTTTTTAGCCTGACGTATGATCGGGATTATGCTGCCCTGCTTTTCTCCGCGCCGAACGTAGAGCTTGTCGATATGTCGGCCGCTGCGCAAAGCCTCGGCCACGGGATTGCGGCCCTCTATCCTATCGGTTCGTTCGTTCATGAACCTATCCTTTCCGCAGGTTCGTCCTGCTCCTCTTTTTCTTTTTAGCCTTCTTATGAGTCAGCAGCTTCCACGCCTCGGTCAGCAAAGCCGGTACCAGCGCCGCGGCAACGCAGACCGCCGTCACATACGCCGAGGGCATACGTATGCCCAAAAGCTCTCTTAGCCCCTGAACGCCGACTGTAAGGACGCAGGCCAGCAGATTCAGTCCCAGGCACGCCAGGGCGCAGGGGTTTTTCAGGAACCGATTAAATATCGGTTCTCCGCTGCGGCAGCTCTGGGCCATAAAGGTGAAGCCCAGGCAGAGTATCAGCACAACGGCGCCTCGCCGCTGGTATATGTCGATTTTGCCTGAATAACCGGAATATACGGCCATAGCGGCTATTCCAAGAATTATGCCGCGCCCGATGCTCAGGCGAAGAACCGAGCCGCTGAGCCTGCCGCTTTTCATTGTGTTAAGCTCATCCTTGCCGACAAAATTTTTGTGATACGGCTCCTGCCAGATGCCGACCGCCCCCACAAGGGATACCGCCAGTTCTATCCAAATTATGCCCTCAAGGGAGAAGGGTGCCGAATATCCCGCCGCAAGAGACGCCACCGCACACAGGGCCTGGGCTATGCAGCAAGTCAGCAGAAAGCCCATCATTCGCTCGATATTGAAAAATATCCGCTTACATTCCCGGACGGCCCCGGCAATGCGGCCCATGCCGCTGCCGCTGATCTTCATATCAGCCGCCGCGGCGCAAACCTTGGCGCCCGCATCGGTAGCGATAGAAACGTCGCTGTTGTTCATTGCGTTTATATCACGGACTCCGCGTCCCACCGTGATCACGTTTTCCTTTTCAGCGTTTAGGGCGGCCACGATGTCCGCCTTCTGCCGGGCGCTGATGTCGGCGAAAACCGTTGTGCGCCGGAGCGCGGACACATTTTCACAGTCAAGGGAAGAACCCTGCTCCGTGATTTCATAGGGGATGCCGCTCTGTCGCGCCACGGCGGCGGCGGTGGTGAGATTTTCATTGGTTATCAGGCAAGTCCTGACGCCCATTGAGCCGAGCTGCTTCACCGCCGAGACTGTGTCGGGACGCAGAGCGTTACTGAGGCCGATAAGGCCGACAAAAATCATTTCCTTTTCCAAGGGTTCGCCGCTCAGGAGCGGAGAGTAGGAACATTCGCGGTAGGCCACTCCCATTACCGAAAGGGCCTCCGCCGCCATACGGTTGCTCTCGCCGATAACGGCGGTCAGGTCAGCGGCGGCGTCAAAAGGACGAACGCCGCTGTCATATATGCGGTCACAGCAGGCTGCCACAGCGTCAGGAGCGCCCTTGCAGATCACAAGATAACCCCGCTGCGTCTTATGTACGGTAGTCATGAGCCGCCGCTGGCGGTGTTCGTCCTGCACTCTTTCGACGGGAGCCGCTGCGCGCAGCTCTTCCAGCGACGTTCCATGAGCGATGGCGTCGTTCACCAACGCCACCTGCATGGGATCGCCCGCCGGAGCGCCGCCCCTGAGATCCACTGTTGTACACAGGGCCGCCAGCTTGCGCAGTTCGTCCTCGTCAAAGCCGGAGCCGGGCCTGACGGCGCCCACTCCGAAATCCTGCTGAGTCAGAGTTCCACGCTTGCCCACGCAGAGCATAGTGGACGCGCCCACATTTTCCACCGTGGAGGCAGAGCGCAGATCAACGCCCTTGCTCCGCAGGCGAATGATGTCTATTCCCACAGTGACAAGCACGAGAGCGGGCAAAATCATGGGGAGCGTTGCCACCGCCGCGGAAAGAGCGTTATTAAAGGCCGACTCCGTACCGTAGCCGCCCAGCAGCCTGAAAATCAGCGCCGCCAACCACACCACAGTGGCCAGCGCCCCGAAGATATTGCCGATGGCCTCGATCTTCTTTGCCAGAGAGGGAACCTTTTCATCCCCTGCCGACATGATACCCATGGTGGAGCCAAGCTGGGTATTGTCCCCCACGGCCGTGACAATGGCTTTTATCCTGCCGCTCAGCAGTCTTGAGCCCATATATATTACCGTAAGCTCCTCGTCGTCTGCGTTGTCCGCCGTCTTGGCGACAGAACCTCCGTCGCCGCTTAGAATTGTCTCGTCCACCACCGCGCCGTCACATTCGATTATTTTGCCGTCGGCGGGTACGGTCTGACCGGCTTCCAGAAAGATCACGTCGCCCTGGGCCAGAAGCATAGCTGGCACTTCCTTGACAACGCCGCCGCGCACGGTCTGAATATTTCCGTTTTGAGCGGCGCTCACCGCGCGGGCCGGGGAGCTGTCCCGTCGGAAGCTGATAACGCCCACGGCAGTGTTCATAACGCCGCAAAAGATAAACAGCGCCGGGATGTACCATTTCTCCGTCCCATAAACCGCAAGGCTCACCACAGCCATCAGCACTAAGATCACATTCATCAGCGAGAGCACGCGCTTGCTCATTCCCGCGAAAAAGCTCGCCTTTTTCGGCATACGCACCACATTGCGCCCGCGGCTGTGTATCCTGCCGTGAGCTGTTTCTATAGATAGTCCCTTTTCGATATCGGAGCCTAACTCCGCGGCAATTTCCTTAGCCGATCGTTTGTAATTCATAGTCTGCCCTTCTTTACCGTGAATTTATCCTATATTAATTATAACATTATTTTCATATGATGTCAACAGAAAAGTAACACAAGAAAGGGTTGTAAAAAAAGTCACGCAGACCTCGTCGCAAGCTCGGCATCGCTTGTTCCGATTTATTGTGATAGCAAATAACGCAAAAAAGCGTCGGAGCAAAGCCTATCTTTGCTCCGACGCCGCCAATCAGTTTACCTTAGCTGAACTGTCCTCAGACAGTACTATCTGAAGCGTCAGCCGCTGGCCGTTGCGGTCAATGACCATCTCAACCGTGTCGCCAGCCTTATGCTTATCCCTAAGGGTATTGAGTTCGGTGTTGGTATTGACCTCCTGCCCGTCAAAGGAAATAATGATATCGCCCCGCTGTACGCCAGCCTTTTCAGCCGCGCTGTCCTTCGTCACGCCGAACACATACAAGCCATGGTTCACGGGCAGATAAAGGGCCATTTCATTAGTTATGGGCTGAACATTGATGCCGATGAGGGGCTTGCCCGTAACGTAACCGTAATTGATGAGGTCATTGACCACGGTCTTTACCTCGTTAATGGGTATCGCAAAGCCCAATCCTTCCACAGAGCCGCTGCTGGAGACAGAGCTGGAAATTTTTACGCTGTTTATGCCTATGACCTCGCCATAGGCGTTGATGAGCGCTCCGCCGCTGTTGCCGTTATTGATGGCCGCGTCGGTCTGGAGCAGGTTCATCTGCCGGTTGTCAACGGTAACTGTACGGTTTTTACCGCTGATTATGCCCTGAGTGGTGGTGCCGAAAAGCTCGTCGCCCAAGGGATTGCCAATGGCTACCGCCCGGTCGCCTACCTCCACAAGGTCGCTGTCGCCAAGAACCGCAACCGTCATGCCGTCCACGGGATCAATTTTAAGCACCGCAAGATCGGACTGCTCGTCGCCGCCCACGAGAGTGGCCGGATACTCGTCGCCGTTATTGAACTTTACCTTTATATCGCTGCCGCCATTGATGACGTGGTAATTTGTTACAATATGGCCGGTGTCGCTGATGATCACACCGCTGCCGCTGGAAATGGCCGTCTGTGTGCCGCCGAAGAAATAGAAGTTATTCTGGTACTGAACCGTACAGGAAATGCCCACTACCGAAGGCCCTACCAAACGGGCTATCTCACGGGTGGTCAGCTCTTGGCCGGGGTCGTTCACCACAGTGCTGACCTTAGTGGTATTGACCGACTCCGCCTTGCGGCCTGATTCAAACATAGTGGCGACCCGGTTTTTACCGTTAACGCCGAACGCGCCCATTACCACCGCTGTAGACACCAAGCTGCCCACCAGAGCGCCGCATACAACCCCAACCGCAAGTTTCGCTCCGCCTTTTTTCTTTTTGCCGTTCTTGGGCTTAAGCACATTTTCAGTGTAAAGCTGAGCGGGGGCCGGTTGAGGTTCCGGAACAGGGCTTTCTTCTTCATTCCAGTTGAATTCATTATAATCTGTCATAAAAATCATTCCTTTCTTTCTATAACCATTATAAAACTCAAATATTAAACAAATATGAACTTCATTTTAAACTTCCTTTAAAAAACATATGCTGGTATTTTAAGATTGTTGCTCAGATTTTTTAATTCCTCCCCCGGGACGGTCAAGCGTAAAGATAAATCTCGTGTACTCGCCCTCCTTGCTTTCAGCCCAGATACGGTTGTTGTGCTGGCTAATTATGGTCTTGACCAAATACAGCCCAAGGCCAACGCCGCGCTTGTCCATGCCCCGGCTTTTGTCAGCCTTGTAGAACCGTTCCCAAATATGGGATATGTCCCGTTCGCTGATCCCTTCTCCGCTGTTTTCTATGCTGACCTCCACCTTGCGGCCGGACTCGTAGCTCCTGACCTTGATATATCCCCCCTCGGGGGCATACTTGATGGCATTGTCCAAAAGGTTCATTATCACGCGGTAGATGGAATCCTCGTCGCCGATGGCAAAGCTGTGTTCCCGCTTAAACTCTATCTCCACATTCAGCTTTTTCTGGGTGATGGCGTTTTCATAACTGATAACGCCCTTTCTGAGCATTTCGTTAATATCTATCTGCCTCATCACCAGCTTCGCGGTGCCGCTCTCCAGCCTGCTGGTCTCCAAAAGATCGTTGACCAGCCGTCCCAGCCGCCTCGACTCGCTCAGCACTATGGCGAGATACTTGTCCTTCTCGTCCTCGCTGATGGTGCCGTCAATGATGCCCTCCACAAAACCGCTGATTATGGTCATCGGAGTCCTAAGCTCGTGGGCCACGTTGCTGACAAAGCTGCTGCGGGCCTCGTCTATCTCCTTGAGTGCGCCGGTCATGTAGTTGAAGCTGTATATCAGCTCCCCTATCTCATCCTTGGATTCATAATCTATCCGCTTGGTGAAATCGCCGGAAGCCACAGCCTTGGCCGCGGAGCTGAGCTTGCTCACCGGACGGGAAATGCTCCTCGCCAGCATAAAGCTGAACAAAAAGGCTATCATTATGGCAATGGCCTGAGACGTCACCATCAGCCCCATCACCTCGTTACGGGCCTGCTGTATCTGCGGCATAGGCTTGCAGACCATCACCGCGCCCATGATCAAGGGCTCACCGTTATAGGTGGCGGTTATGGGTTCCACCGCTACAAAGGTGTTCTTGGCAATCGCCTCGGTCTTGTCGCCGGATATATAGCTGTAGCTCTCGCCCTCCAGCGCTCTGCTTATAAGGCTCACATCCAGCTTGTCCTGATTGATGAAATCCCCCGCGCCGGCCATGGTAACTATCTCAGCGTTGGTGTTCAGCACGAAGATCGAACAGCGGTTGTTCCGGCTCTGAGTCTCAATATGGTTGAACAGCCACTTCTGGGCGGCGCTGTCGTCAATGAACTGACCGGTTATTTCCGCCACGCGCTTAGTCACGTCCTCCAGCTCCTCGCTCTCAGTTCGGACTATATAGTTGCCAAGCTGGCTGTACAGCAGCGTGGTAGACAGGATGCAGGACAGCAAAATAACAAGAACTGTGGTAAGAAAGACGCGGGTGAATAAGGTTTTACCCAACCGGCTTCACCTCCGGCTTGACCTCGAACTTGTATCCCACGCCCCAAACGGTCTTGAGCGACCAACTGTCGTCGTAGCCTTCAAGCTTTTCCCTCAGCCGCTTCACATGAACGTCCACCGTCCGGGAGTCGCCGTAGTAGTCAAAGCCCCAAACGTCCTCCAGCAGCTGCTCCCGGGTGAATACCCGGTTGGGATGGCTTGCCAAAAAGTACAGCAGCTCAAGCTCCTTTGGAGGTATGTCGAAGGACTTGTCCCCAAGGGTCAGCTCATAGTTGGTGAGGTTTATGACTATATTGGGATAACGGATTATCTTTTCCTCGTTTTCCTCCTTCTGAGCCTCGCTGCGGCGCAGGACGGCTTTTACCCTCGCCACCAGCTCCTTTCCCTCAAAAGGCTTTACCATATAGTCGTCGGCTCCCAGCTCCAGACCCAGAACCTTATCGAAAGTCTCGCCCTTGGCCGTGAGCATGATTATGGGCATATTACTGGTCTTACGTATCTCTCGACAGACCGTCATACCGTCCACCTTGGGCATCATTATGTCCAAGATGGCCAGGTCTGGCTGCTCGGCCGCGAACTCCTCCAACGCCTTTTCCCCGTTGGAGCAGATAATTGTCTCAAAGCCTTCTTTTTTAAGGTAGAGCCGCACCAGCTCACAGATATTTGCGTCGTCGTCAACTATAAGTATCTTCTGAGTCTTTTTCATCGCAAATTCCCCCTTTGAGAAAATATTTCCTTTTTATAAACTATTATATCACAAAAAAACTCTCATGTAAATCCTTTTTTATGATATAATGAATTTAGCATAAGAATATTTTATATATTTGTTTTTTTTGTAAACATTTATTGAACATTCGCGGCAAAAAATATGAAATTGCGACGCTTTACGCCGCAGCCGCCAATGAAAAACGGGGCCTCTTTTGCCAAATTTTTTTACAAAACACTTGAACGGCGGTCATTTATGTGCTATAATATCTTCTGTTAAATAAGGAAAACAAAGGAGATATGATATATGAAGCTCGGCATAGTGGGCCTTCCAAACGTGGGAAAAAGCACGCTTTTCAACGCTATTACTCAAGCCGGGGCGGAGAGCGCCAATTACCCCTTCTGCACCATCGAGCCTAATGTTGGCATAGTCACAGTTCCGGACGAAAGGCTTGACGAGCTGGCAAAAATGTACAAGCCCGAAAAAATCACTCCCGCCATTGTGGAGTTTGTAGACATCGCCGGCCTGGTGAAGGGCGCCAGCCGCGGCGAGGGTCTGGGAAACAAGTTCCTCGCGCACATACGGGAGGTGGACGCCATCGTCCATGTAGTACGCTGCTTTGAGGACAGCAACATAATCCACGTTGAAGGCAGCGTCGATCCAAAAAGGGACATAGAGACTATTGATCTGGAGCTTATTTTCGCGGATCTGGAAAGCGTGGAAAAGCGCATTGAGCGCGTCGGCAAATCCATGAAGTCCGGAGACAAGAAGTACGCCGCTGAAATGGATATGTGGCAGAGGTTCAAGGCCGCTCTCGAGGCTGGCAAGAGCGCCCGCACCGTCCCCCTTACCGACGAGGAGGCGGCTATTGCCAAGGAGCTGTCCCTGCTGACGATGAAGCCCGTGCTTTATGCCGCAAACGTGGGTGAGAACGACTTCGCGGACGGCATTGAAAACAACCCCTTCGTCAAGGTGGTCGAGGAGATCGCCGCCGCCGAGGGAGCCGAGGTACTGCCCATCTCCGCCCGTATAGAGGAGGAGATCAGCGGTCTTGAACCCGAGGAAAAACAGATGTTTCTTGAGGAAATGGGGCTTAGCGAGTCGGGACTGGACAGACTGGTCAAAAAGAGCTACAAGCTTCTTGGCCTTATCAGCTACCTGACCGCCGGTACTCCCGAGGTTCGGGCTTGGACCATAACCAAGGGTACTAAGGCTCCCCAGGCCGCCGGTAAAATACACACCGACTTTGAGCGCGGCTTCATTCGGGCGGAGGTAGTGGCATACGACGACCTCATGGCCTGCGGCTCTATGACCGCCGCCAAGGAAAAGGGCCTTGTCCGCAGCGAGGGCAAGGAGTATGTGATGAAGGACGGAGATATCGTGCTGTTCAGATTCAATGTCTGACAAAAGTTTACAAAATGTTCACAATTTTTCTGAACATTTGTTTGCATTTTTGTGAAACTTATGCTATAATACTCATGTAAGGAGTGAATTATTATGGCAAATCCAGGCAAGCAGCAGGAGATCCTCACATATATCGATCAGTATTCCAGCGTTCACGGCTACCCTCCCACCGTCAGGGAGATTGGCGAGGCCGTAGGGCTAAACTCCCCATCCACCGTTCACGGCTATTTGAAGCGGCTGGAGCGGGACGGCAAGCTGGAAAAGGCGGAGGGCAGTTCCCGCGCTCTGAGGATAACCAGCCCTCGGCCCTCCATTACGATACCGCCCATGGAGAGGGAATTCCTCGAGGTGCCTATCGTCGGCCGCGTGGCCGCCGGTCAGCCTATACTTGCCGAGGAAAATCACGAGGGAACCTTCTTCCTGCCAATGGATTTTGCTCAAAACGCCGACCTGTTCATGCTCAAGGTTCAGGGCGACAGCATGATAAACGTGGGTATTTACGATGGGGATTACGTAATAGTGCGCCAGCAGCCTGTGGCCAATAACGGCGACATGGTCGTGGCCTTGGTCGAGGACAGCGCCACCGTAAAGACCTTTTATAAGGAGAACGGTCACTTCCGCCTTCAGCCGGAGAACGACGACATGGAGCCAATAATCGTGAACAGTGTCAGCATACTCGGCCTTGTGGTCGGAGTGTTCCGCAGCCTGCTTTAGAGCTTGGTCAAGTCAAAAGGCAATTTACCGGTCTTGGGCCAAGAGGCCGAAAAAATTAACTATGTAACTTGGAGGCATGGGGCTGTAAAAAATCGTGCGTCTGCGCGACTTTTTTACAGCCCCTCGGCCTTTTTTACGTTCCTATGCTTTTAAACCCTTCTCCCATGACACGGGCCGCGTCGGCCAGCACCACAAAGGCGGAGCCGTCCTCCTCCGCGACAATATCCCTGAGCCGCCGATACTCCCTGGGCTGAAAGACGCACATCAGCACCCTGGTGGGTTCGCCGCTGAAAGCCCCCGCTCCGTTCAGGAAGGTCGCGCTGCGATTCATTTCGGCAATGATACGGGCGGCGATGGCCTCGCTGCGGCTGGATATCACCAGCACCATATGTCCCTTGTCCGCTCCGTAAACTATGGCGTCGATGATCCTGGTTTGACAAAACAGGGCCACCGCCCCGAACAGTACCGACTCTATGTCGCCAAACACCAGAGCCGACGAAGCCAGCACCGCTCCGTCAATGAGCAGCAATGCCGTTCCTATGCGTATATCCGGAAACCTGCGTTCGATGAGGAACGATATTATGTCCGTGCCAGCCGTAGTGGAGCCGGAGAAAAAAATCACTCCCAATCCCGCCCCCATGAACACTCCCGCGAAAATCGAGCCTAAAAGCCTGTCTCCCGCGTATTGAGGGAAAAACGGCGTCACCAGCAGATCCAGGATAAGACTGTTGAAAACCAGCGTCCTGACCGTCCGCAGGGTAAACCTCCAGCCCATGAAGCCAAAAGCCAACAGCAGCAGCGGCACGTTCATGGCCAGATTCATAAGTCCCACCGGCAGGGAGGTCAAATATTTTATCATTATCGCCACGCCGCTGACTCCGCCCGGAGCGATATTGATTTTTTCAGAAAAGCAGTATATTCCCACCGCCAGCAGCAGCGAACCCAATATATCGGCGCCGAGGCCAAGGGCCGCCTTTTTTATTTTTGCCCTCACCGAACCGCCTCCTTCACCGTCATATTTTTCACTGACAGGGCAGTTTTTATGTATATTTCTCCCGCGCCCGCCGATGGGCGTATGTTTTTCCTTGACATCCGACAAAAAATGAGTTATTATATTGTAGAGGGGGTGAGCGCGTGAGGCTCATGTACGGAATGTCCATAATAAAGCCCGCCGTCAAGCGGAACAGGGCCATATACGCCAAGCGGGGGCCTCATTTTTTGAAATGCGCCTGTCCTGGCTGCCAGAACTTTTTCAAAAGCATTGCGCCCTATAAAAACGAGCTTGAGGCGTCTCTGTCTCCGCTGGGCCTGAGCTGGAACAAGCCCGACAGCATAAAGGTCCTCGGCGCTCAAAACGGCGAGGTCAACTACCGGGCGGCCTACACCTTCTTCGGCGAGGGGCATTGTCCTCCGGCGTGGTTAAGCGAAAAGAACGAGTTAGGCTCTATAAACCTGCGCAATCCCGACGCGGTGTATCGGCTCAACAGCAGGCTCGGCTTCGTGTTTACCCCTATCAAAGGCGGCCGACTGAGGCTGGATGTCTTTGCCCGGCTGCCCTGGTCGATGGAAACTCTGAACTGCATATACGAAAAAACTCCCAGACTCGAAAAGCCCCTGCCATCCCGGCCAAAGCGGCTGTACAATGCGGCGAAGCGCGTGATCGTCACCCTTCGCGGCGGCTCCGGCAATAACAAATCGGCGAATTAGGTCATATTATGCACTATGACAGAATAAAGGAAAGTGCTATATGAAAGCTGTGACCTTGGCCGACGCGCCCCTGGATTCGGTC
>CANQKL010000040.1 GCA_947624455.1 uncultured Clostridia bacterium | reverse complement strand
TCGCCCTTGGTACGGGCAAAATGCAAATACGCTTCACGCGCGCTGTATTTGGCGGCAAAGGCATCCGCCGACCCGGCGTTCAGTACAAGGGCCAGCGCCAGGGCCGCAAATCGACGAAAAAATTTGTTCATTGTTCCTACATCCTTCCATAAATATGTATTATTATACTATGGTTCGGACAAATTGTCAATATTTAAAGTTTTTGCAAAAAAACCATTTACTCTTGATTTTCTGTAAAAAATATTATATAATATAAAATATAATAAAGGAAGAAAAAATTTTTTCAAAAATTTTTTAAAAAAAGGGAACTTTTTTGAAATTTTTTCGTCTAATAGACGTAACGCAAAACGGCAGGGGGATTTCGAGGTCTCCGGAGCCCGAGTCCCCCCGCCATAAACTACATAATTTTTAGCAAGTAATTGCGGAAAGGAAATCACCATGAAAAAGAGAACCAAAAAGATTCTGGCGGTCATAACAGCGGCCGCCACCATGGCCATAGGCACGGCAACGGCCGTGAGAGCCGACGGGCATCCCCCCATCGCGACGCCCGCCCAAAACCAGTCCTCCGCCGTTGACCACGGTTATCTTGTAGGCTCCATGACGGTGGGCCAGAACGGCGAGACTATCGTGAACGAGGACGGCTCCCTCCACCTCTACAAGCCCGACGGAGCCTTCATCCTCAACGACATGGGCCAGGCCTTGACCTATGACGACATCAAGACCGGCGACAAGATAACCTATTACGTTGACGGCAACGCTCCAATGACCCTTCAGCTCCCCGTCCACCACAGCCCCAGCGTTATCGTGGTGTCTACAAGGGACGATGTGAGCCAGAAGATAGCGGTCTTTGACGAGGAGGGTCTCAGCGACGACGGCGATCTCGTCATCAACTATGACCTGGACACCCCCTACTTTAGCCGCACCCGTGAGGCCGCTTTCATCAGCGGCAAGGCCCTTGTGCTTTACGATTTCACCACACGGAGCATACCCGCCCAGGCCAACCCCATCGCCATTGTCAAGCTGGTGGACGAGGACAACGAGATCGAGCTTCCCTTCCTGGGTCACGGCCCCCAGATAGCCCAGACCGAAGCCGCCGCACCTGCTTATATCACCGGTTCCTTTGAAGTCGGCGAGAACGGCGAGACTATCGCCAATAACTTTGACGAGACCCATGTGGAAATCCACATCTACAAAAACGAAAACACCCTCATTCTCAACAAGCGGGGCGAGAAAAAGACCTTTGACGACATCAAGGCCGGCGACCGCATAATCTACTATGTGAACGCCGACGAACCCATGACCCTCCAGCTGCCCGTCCACTATAACGCCGAGGTCATTGTCATCGACGACGGCAGCGATGTGAGCGTTCTTGAGGGCAGCTTTGACGGTGAGCTTCTTGACGCCGCCGCCTCCCTTCAGCTCAATATCGGCGACGAGACCAAAATTTACGGGGCCGACAGCTTTACCGGCGGCAGAGCCATTGTGCTTTACAATTTCGCCACAATGAGCATACCCGCCCAGACCACGCCTATCGCCGTGGTAGTTCTGGCCAACCAGCCCGCCGCTCAGCTCACGCCCTCCATTCCCGCCGATCTTGTACCCAACCTGTCCGGCGTGAAGAGGATCGTCACCGCCAGCAAGGTCCTTGACTATATTCCCGTGACCGTCAACGGCGTGCAGATGCTGCCCGTCCGCGAGGTCGCCGAAGCCCTTGGCAACGAGGTGACCTGGATAGGCGAGAGCCAGACAGTGACAGTGGGCTTTGCCAGCTTCTCCATCGAGAACGACAGCTACGCCTTTGCGAAAATGGCGCCCCAGGCTTTGGGCCAGGCTCCCGTACTCATCGCCATGCCCGGCGATGAAAACGCCACGACTTATGTTCCCGCCGCCTTCTTTACGGCTATAATGGATTACAGCATGACGGTGGACGGCGACGCGCTGATCATCAACTCCGCCGATGAGACCGACAGCGGCATCAGCACCATGCCCATATATGAAAAGGTAATGGACGTTCCGAAGGATTGAGGTTCCGTATTAAAGTAGCAATCAAAAAGGAGACCCGCCGGGTCTCCTTTTTGATTTAAAGCTTTACTTTACCATCTTCCGCCGCCAAAGCCTCCGCGACCAAAGCCTCCAAAACCGCCGCTGCCCACCGTCGTGGTCATATCGCTGAGAGTGACAGTCTCGGCCAGCTCTCCGCCGCTGTAGCTGCCGCCCTGGAGCCAGCCGTCGGCGTCAATGCCGCCGCTGTAGCTGCCGCCAAGGTATATCCGGTATTCCTCGCCCAGCTTGAGCAGACCGGAGGAGAACACTATATTCTGATAGGGCTTGGAGGAACGGTAGGTCAAAACCTCGCCGCCCTGGGAATCCTCAACGCGGATCAGCTCGCCCGCCGCCTGAGCCTGGGGAAGGTTATAGACCAGAGTCGGCTGAGTGCATTGGTCGCCTCGGGGATATTCCGCCATGCCGCTGCTGCCCGAGGCGATAAGGACGCTGCCTTGGGCCACCACGCTGCCGCCGCTGTCAAGAGCGCCGTTTCCGCTGTTGGTGGGGCCGTTGACAATAGCTGTGCCGCCCAGAATATAAAGGATACCGTTAGCGTCAAGTCCGTCGCCGGAGGCGTCAACATATATGCTGCCGCCGTTGAGGTAAAGGGCGTGGCTGCCCGCTCCCATATCCCGGCCGTTGGTGCCTCCGGCGTTAAGGCCGTCGTCGCTGGCGTTGACCCTGATCGCGCCGCCGTTTATAGCAAAGCTGCCCTTGCTCTCGATTCCTTCGGTGGACTTGAGGACGTTTATTGTTCCGCCGTCAACGCTCAAGCCCTGATGGGCGCTTATGCCCTTGCCCTTCTGAGAGGTCAGGTCAAGAACGCCGCCGTTTATATATATGATGTCCGCGCTGTGAAGGCAGTGGTCAGCGGAATTTACCGTAATGTTTCCGCCCCGTATCAGCAGATTGCTCTCCGCCTTTATGCCCTTGGTGGAGGGCAGGGAGCTGTCGCTCTCCGCTTCCGGCTCCCATTCGTCGGGACGCTGAGGGGGCTGCTGCCCTTCCATGGGCTGACCGCCAAACTGCTGAGGGGGCTGCTGGCCCTCCATAGGCTGGCCGCCAAGCTGCTGAGGGGGCTGCTGGCCCTCCATGGGCTGGCCGCCAAGCTGCTGAGGGGGCTGCTGCCCCTCCACGGGCTGGTCGCCCTGATCCATGGGGTTGCGGTCCTGACGGCCCCGGCGGCCAAAGCCGCCTTCCATGCCATTCATGCCGCCGAAGCCGCCCCAGCCGGAGCCTTCCTCCACCTCGCCGTTAGTGGTGATATTGACCGCTCCGCCGGTTATGTCCACATAGTCCTCTGACTGGATGCCATCACCAGTGGCGGTTATGGTCACATCTCCGCCGGAAATTTCGATTCCGTCATTGGCGTGAAGTCCGTCGCCCACGGCGGTCAGCTCCAGAACGCCTTCCTCCACAGTCAGCTTGTCGTCGCAGGCAATGGCGTGGTTATAATTTGAAACCACGGTCAGCTTGCCCGCGCCCTGAATTTCCAGGTCGTCGTTGCTGAAAATCGCGCCCTTGGCGTCCACGCTGTAAGTCGCGCCGTCGGACAGATAGTTCTCCGTACCCTTTGAAACGGTTATAAAGCCCTTGTCGCAGTTCTCAAAAAAGATCGCCGGGCCGTCGGCGTTGGTGAGCTTAACGCCCTTAAGGCGCAGCTTTACCCGGCTGTCGGCGTTGACACGGATCATGGCGTCGCCGTTTTCCCCGGTCACGGTAAAATCCCCGCCACCGGTCACCATCACAGTCTTGCCATCGACCGCGAGGCCGGGGCCGTCAACGGTCATGGAGGTCAGGTCGATGCTGCCGGTGATCTCCTTCCAGGAGTCGTCGGCGGGACTGTCGTCTTTTGTCATAACGACCGTGTAATTCTCCTGATCCCAGGCCACGTCAACGCCCATGGCCTCCCCTATCACCCTCAGCGGCACAAAGGTGACGCCGTTCTCTATGACAGGAGCCTGATCAAGCTCGACGGCCTGACCGTTTATCCGGGCGGCGGAGGAGCCGACGGTCACAAAGACGCTCTTGCCGTTTTTTACGGCGGTGACAGAGTTGTCGCCTCCGTTCCAGGAAACGTCCATTCCAAGAGCTTCAAAGACGGCTCTAATAGGCACAAGGGTAACGCCGTCCTTCACTATCGGCGGCTGGGAAAGCTCCAGCGGAGTGCCGTTGAGGGTAACGTTCACGTCCCTGCCCAGAGCGCAGCCCGGCATAAATATGGCCGCGGCGGCCACAGCGGCGGCCGAGGTCAGGGACAGCAGCTTTTTCTTATTCATATTCATCACATCCTTCAACTTTAATTTACTCCATCTATGTTTCAGCATTGTCGCAAAATTTTTAACAAATTATGATTTTTTACTTTTTACTTTTTCCGCCAGACAGGCGTAGCAAAGAGCCAGCGCCACGATCGCCGCGGCCTTGACGGCTATGCCCGCGAGCAGGAGCGACGGCCCGCCGGATCGAAAGTCGAAGGCCGCATCCATGAGATAGAGGACGAGGGGATGAGCGAAGTAAACCGTCAGGGAACGGCGGCCCAGGGCCGTAAGCGGCCTGATATCCTTTAGCTTCTCAGCCAGGATGAAGGCCAGGGGTATAGCGCCCAGGTTCAAGAGGGCTCCCGTGCCGGTGTTGAACAGTGGGCCGGAAAAAACTCCGCCCTGAAAGGCCGCGCCGCCGCAGGCGGAGAACCAGGCGGAGCAGGCCAGCGCAAAGCCCATGCAGATACCTAACGCCGGACTCCAACGGCGGAAGTAAGCCTTTGTCCGCTCGCTGTCGGCGGCCAGCATCAGTCCCAGCGTTATGGGCAGGATATAGAACACGGGAAAGATGGCGGTGTTGTAGAACCAGAACCGCTGTATTATCAGCTTTACGAAGCCAGCCAGCGTCAGAAGCTGGAGTAGGATAGCCGCCCAGGGCATCCACGGCGCGGGGCGCAGCTTTTTGAGCGGGAGCCTGCTCAGCAGGGCGATGACCACGTAGAGCTGGATGAGCATGACCACATAGTACAAATGGTAGCAGGCCTTGCCCTGAAGGATTATGTCCAGTATGAGCTCCTTGAGTCCGGGCAGCGGCTGACCGTAGGCTATGCGTTGAAAGGCCAGATATACGCCGCTCCAAAGGATATAAAGGCCCAGCACGGGGCCGCTGTGGCGAAGCACATATCTAAGGCCCAGCTTTCGTCCTCCGCGAAGGGCCAAATACACCGTCAGCGTCACGAAGGCTGGCACCGCCCAATAGAACAGCTTATTGACCACGTTCATGACCGCAAAGACCGGACTGGTCTGAGCGGCGTAGGCATAGTCGGCGGTAACGTGTATCATCAGGACGGCCAGCATGGCCAGGCCCCTAAAAGCGTCCAGAGCGCCGTCGCGTTTTTTGTCGATCATAAAGACACATCCTAATACAATTTTGGGCTGCCGCCGCCAAATATCAAGGTTCGCGGCGTCGCTGCAGTTATCTTCTAAATAAAATCGGAACAAGCGGTACCGCGCTTGCTCCGACGTGGTGCCGATGGCCGGACTCGAACCGGCATGGTATCGCTACCGGTGGATTTTGAGTCCACTACGTCTACCAATTCCATCACATCGGCATATTACTTGATAATTATAACACAGCCCTCTCCATAAATCAAGAGGTTTTACAAAAAAATTTTACAAAACTGAGCGATGGGGGAACCCGGCATCGTCGCCCAATAGTTTTACAAAAAAATTTTACAAAACTATTGACAAATGGGCCGCCTCGGTTGTATAATAATTACAGATAAAAGGGAGTAGTTAACGCCCGGCGTCGGTTATCCCGTCAATACGGCCTTTGGCCCGGGATGCCGCTAGGCATTGGCGGTCGTGTCCAATGTCTAAGAAACGAGACTTTTATTGCGGTATATTTGCGTTGGTTTCAAATATACCGCAATGAAGGTCCGTTTTTTTCAGCGGGAAACGCGAAAAGCCGTCTCTTGTCGCTCCTTCCCGCGCGGACGAGAGACGCGCTTGGGGCGCGGCCGCAAAAGACCGCGCCCATACCGAGCTGTTAACAAAAATTTTATGCCGTGCGCGGCGGCGGATTGGAGACAATTATGGGGATTTTATTGAACATTTTGCTGCTGCTGGTGGGCTTCGTGCTGCTGGTCAAGGGCGCCGACGTCTTTGTGGACGGCGCGGTAGGCATCAGCCGTAAGCTGAAGATACCCGCCGTGGTGGTGGGACTGACCATCGTGGCCTTCGGCACCAGCGCGCCCGAGGCCTCGGTCAGCATTGTCGCCGCTATAAACGGCAGCAACGGCATCGCCGTGGGCAACGTCCTGGGTTCTAATATGTTCAACCTGCTGGTGGTAACCGGCCTGTCGGCCATATTCATGGCCCTGCCCGTGTCCAAAGATATACTCAGGCGGGACTACCCCTTTATGCTGCTCATAACCGCGGTCATGCTGGGGATGTTCCTGTTTGTAACGCCCAACGACCTGTCTCGGGCCGACGGCGTGATACTGCTGATACTGTTTGCTGTTTTCATTGCCTACACCGTAATCGGAGCCCTTCGTTCCCGGTCGCAGACAGCCGAGGAGGGCGAGATACCCAAGCTCTGGAAGAGCCTGCTTTTCTCAGCGCTGGGCATTGCGGCCATAATCCTGGGCGGCGATCTGGTAGTTGACAACGCTTCCGCCGTGGCTATCGCCTGGGGCATGGACGAGATACTGGTGGGACTGACCATCGTGGCCTGCGGCACCTCGCTGCCAGAGCTTGTGACCAGCGTGGTGGCCTCAAGGAAGGGCGAAAACGACATCGCCGTGGGCAACGTGGTGGGTTCCAACATCTTCAATATACTGCTGGTGCTGGGAGCCTCCGCCTCCATAAGGCCAATAAAGGTGGGCGGCGAGGTCATAATCGACACAGTCATTCTCATCGCCGTCAGCGTTATCTTCGCCATCCCCATGTATAAGAACAAGCGGCTGGGCAAGTGCGCCGGTACCGTTATGGTACTGACCTACGCCGTTTATCTGGCGTATATAATTATGCGCAACTACTTAGCGATTTAAAGTGGGGCTGTAAAAAAATGGCGCAGATCTGCGTCGTCGCAAGTTCGGTATCGCAAGTTTCGATTTAAAAAATCGAAACACGGCTTACCTCGCTGCTCCTCCTTTTCCCCACAAAATCGGCTTCGCCGTTTTGCGGGGGCCCCCATTTTGCTGAAAGCCTTAATTTAAGACAAATTATAGCATAATCAATCGACAAAAAATTAAATAATATATTAATGTGGAAAAACCGCCTTTTTACGAGAAAAAGACGGTTTTTCTTTCTTTATGCCCTTGGACTACGAACGAAAATCACCGCTCGTCAGCGTCGGAGCAAAGCCTGTCTTTGCTCCGACGCTTTTTCTTGCGAAAAAATGTCGTCGCGCAAAGGCTTGCTCCTCCTTTTCGCAAAAGGTCACGTTCGCGTCGCCTGCTTCGGGCCTAAAGCGGCCCTCGCTGCGGCTTTGGCTCACTAACAACCTTTTGCGAGTTTTATGTGCCAACGAACCCCTCCCCACAAACAACGAAGTTGTTTGTGGGGAAAAGGAGGAACAGTGGCGCGAGCCATTGTTCCGATTTTGAAAAAATCGGAACAAGCGATGCAACGCTTGTTCCGACGCTGTTCTGCACGATTTTTTTTGACAGCCCCAGTACCTCCAGGTTACATAGCGAGTTATTATTTTTTTACAGTCCCTCAGTGTTCGTAAACATATTTTGCCACGCCTTCACGCGGCAGATCCATAACATAGGAGAACTCGTCTCCAACGATTTTTTCGGCAATGTTCATCAGCCGCTTGTCGGTGATGTACTGCTTTTTTCCCTGGCTTTCGGCCCGGAGCTTTTCGCCGTAGAGCAGTCGAAGCATACAGAGGATCTCCCGCTTATCGCCGCCGGAAATGACGGCGCTATACTTTTCGGCCCGGAGCTTTCGCTCCTCCACCCAGTCCAGATACTGGGTCTTGTCGTCCAGCATGGAACTTGCCTCGTCCCGGGACATGACCTTCTGCATTTTGGCCGTGAGATTAGGGTTATCCACAGGCACGAACACCGTGGAACTCCCGGCGCTGAGCGGGCGAAGCACATAGTAAGTGGCGCTCTTTCCGCCAATATTCATTTCTCTGAGTTCCTCGATCTCGCAAACCCCTGACACTCCGTATACCACAGTGTCATTTACCTTAAACATTTTATTCCTCCGTCCAAAGCTCTTATTGTCATTATACCCATATTATAGCAGAATTTTACCTTGGACTCAAGGGATATTTTTCATAAAAATTGTCGGTTTTAAAAGGCTCCTGACCGCATTTCTTCACAAAAGCCCCTCCGGGCGGTCACTTTTTTCCTATGCGCAGCAGATTGTGCAAAAATATCGAGCCGACGCCGTTGAAAACGGAGACTACCGCCACAAACAGCAGCATACGCCCTCCCTCGGCCAGTCCGTTCACCGCCAGGGCCGCGTAGCCAATGTCGGCTATGCTGTGTTCAAAGCCCGAAAGTATGAAGGTGGAGATGCACAGGAAGATCCCCACGGCCTTGCCCGCGCCGCTGGGGTTGGAGACGTAATTTTCCACGGCCAGGTACATGAGCAGGCCGCAGAAAAAGGCCAGTACCGCCACCGAGGGCCAGCTCAGCTGGAGCTTGGCCGCCATAAGCTCCCTGGCCGCCTCCGCCAGTTGGGGCTTTGCCAAACGCAGCAGAGCCGCGCCGCCAGCGCAGCCCACAAAATTTCCCAGCCAAATAACAAGGCAGTTGGGTTCGCCGCGGTTTTGCAGTATGTACCCGATCTTACCGGTAAACAGATTCATGCCGAAGGAGCAGATACTGAACAGAGCCACCGAGAACAGTAAGGCTCCGGCGACTTTGTTCGGGCAGGACAGATAGACCGCCACGCCCAGGTCGATGGTCAGGCCCGCCGCCAGGGCTTTGGTAAAGGTTTGCATAAAATCATCCCCTTTTTGTTACATTATAACCTAAAATCCGCCCCGCGTCAATAGCCAACGGACAAAAAACGGATTGCGCGTCAAAAAACGTAAACGCGGCCCTGTTGTTTGTGAGGGAGAGGTTCTTAGGCACATTGTTAGTGAGCCAAAGCCGCCGGAGGCGGCAAACTCGCAAAAGGTTGGTAGCGAGCGAAGGCGTTAAGAGGGCGGTTTACCCGCCCGAATAGCCGCAGCGCGGCGTGACCTTTTGCGAAAATAGGAGGAGCAAGCCTTCGCGCGACGACATTTTTTCGCAAGAAAAAAGCGTCGGAGCAAAGACAGGCTTTGCTCCGACGCCGGTCTGCGCCATTTTTTTACAGCCCCCTTCACATTTTCCATTCCCTGACCGCTTGGTCGGCGGTCTCGTACAGGTACAGCGACCCGCAGATCACGGCGGGGAGGCCCTTTTTCGAAGCCAGCTTTACCGCGGCGGTCAGGTCGGGAGCCGCCTGCCCGCGGATGCCGGCCGACAAGGCCAGAGAACACAGCTCGTCAGCCTTCATAGATCGGGGATTGCCCGCTACCTCGGTGAAGATAAAGCCGCGCCCCGGGCCGTCCAGCATCCTCAGAGACGGCAGCACGTCCTTGTCCCTCATACAGGCGAAGATCACCGTCCGCCGCTGGCCTGGGAAGTACCGCTCCAAAGCGGCGGCGAGGGCGGACACCCCGTTGGGATTGTGCGCCCCGTCAAAGAGCAGCCCCGGCGCGAGAGGCTCCAGACGGGCGGGATGGCGGGCGGCTTCGATCCCCTTACATATGCTGACATCGTCCAGCCCCAAAGCCTTGGCCGTGGCTATGGCCAGGGCCGCGTTCTCCAACTGATGGGGGCCGCCAAGTCCGCACTTTAGCCGCCTGTCTCCGTACAGGATATACTCGTATATGTCGGAAAAGCCCATGGGAGCTGGCGCGGAGGCCACGGTGAGGGGACTGCCCTTTTCGGCGGCCTTTTCCGCTATGACCGCGTTGACCTCCGGAAGCTGCTCCACGGTGACCGTGGGACAGCCGGACTTGATTATGCCGCATTTCGTGCGGGCTATCTCCTCCACCGTTTTGCCCAGATAGGCGCAGTGATCCAGATCTATCCTGGTCAGTACGGCGGCGGCGTTGGACTTTATGACGTTTGTCGCGTCGAACTCGCCGCCCATCCCCACCTCCAGCAGCACAATGTCGCAGCCCTCGTCCGCCAGGTACTCGAAAGCGGCCGCCGTCCAGACCTCGAACTGGGAGGGCATTTCGCCAAGCCGCCTCTTGACCTCGGCGCAGCGACGGCCTGTCTCCTCCAGCAGAGGGACGAGACGGTCATCGGGAATGGGGACGGCGTTCACGCATATGCGCTCGTTGACCCGAACCAAATTGGGAGAGGTGTACTTGCCGACCTTTAGGCCCGAGGCCATGAGCATAGCCTCCAAAAAGGCGCAGACGGAGCCTTTCCCGTTGGTGCCGCCCACATGGACGCAGCGGCACCTGTCTTGGGGATTACCGGCCATTTCCAACAGAGCCGATATTCTTCCCAGGCTGAGATTTATCACTGTTTGAAAGCTGTTTGCGTAAGCCGCGAAGTCGGACATTCATATCACCTTTTCATATAGTATATCGGACGAGATATCTGCCCAGGTATTTGTTCATCAGCCAGATCCCCGCGACGCGCAGGGGGAACATCACCGCCGTCTGGATAAGGCGGCTCCCGATTATCGCCCATACGCCCTTGCCGTAGAGGAAGGACAGGGCCACAGGCATGGCTATCAGATCCACCAGGACGGTTATTGTCAGGACGCATAGGATTATGCGGGATAGGCTCACGTTCTTTTTGTAGAAAAACAACCCGAACAGGCCGCCAAAAATGAACTTACACAGAGTAATGGGGACGTACGGGGTCTGGGCGGCGGCCAAGGTGCCGAGGAGGTCGGCAAGCACATAGGCTATCCCGCCCCAGAGGGGGCCGAGCATAGTCCCCGCCGCGCAAATGGGCAAAAAACCCAGATCGTAGCGGGTGGAGCCGGTCTGGGGATAGCCCAAAAGCCGTAAAACCACGCTGAGGGCCGACATTACAGCCACTAAGACAACGGTGCGCGTAAGATTTTTTTTCAAAATAAAAACATCCTTTCTGTAAAAATCACTACAAAAAGGATGTTCGCCGCGCCAAAGACGCATCTATTCTTTTCGTAGCAACGGAATGCGGACCGCGCACCGCGAAAGCTCGGTGACCTTCTTCGTAGAAAGGGCAACTTCCCGTCCCTTTCTCACTTTACGCGCGCGATCCTACTTTGCAAGGATGATGATACCACATTTTTGCTTGTTTGTCAATAGTTGTATTAAAGATTTTACTTTTGGGCCGGAAAAAAGTCGCGCAGATCGTCCAAGGGCTGAATGACTTAATTTAAGGCAATTATAGCGTTATGTAATCGCTTTACAAAAACTGAACAACATATTAATGTAGAAAATTCGCCCTTACGAGCGAATTTTCTCATTTTATGCCCTTGGACTACGAACGAAAATCACCGCT
>CANQKL010000039.1 GCA_947624455.1 uncultured Clostridia bacterium | reverse complement strand
TTACCAGCACCGTATTTGTAACCGAACCCATGAAAGCGCCGACCCCCATGGATATAACGTCATTTTTTGTAAGTTTTTTTATGAGAGCGTAGACGTAATAGGCTACGACTCCCACCAGTATACGGGGTACAAAGGCGATGACCAGCGCCCACAGGCTGCCCCGCCCCAGACCGGGTACGGGTATCAGGGGCGAAAAGGCGAAGGACGATACATTGGGACTCAGGGTTGCCTTTATAAAACTGGTCAAACCAAAAACTCCGCCCAGCGCCGCCCCAAATTTAGGGCCAAGGATTATCGCGCCTACTATGACAGGAATGTGTATAGTAGTGGCGTTTATCACGCCTATCGGTATCATGCCCAGCATAGGCACGGAGGCGAGAATGATGATTATTGCCACAAACATGGCGAAAAGCACCATAGTCCTGATATTATATTTCTTATTTGCCATATTTATCAGACCTTTACTTGAATTTTACGACTGTGAAGGAGAAGGGCTTTAGGGTGTATTCCGCGCCCTCGAAGGTCTCGGTAACGGGAACCACCTCAAGCTTTTTCTCCATTGTATTTTTCTTTTCCATTATGGCCTTGGGATGCTCTCCCTCGGCGGTAAGGTACTCCGCTGTACCGCCCTGACAGCCAAAGTTCACCGTCCGGGGATGGAGGTCGTTATTGACCAATTTTACCACCGTAACGCCGTCCTTGACGCCTGCGCTGACATATACGTTTTCCCCGTGGACGCAGGAAAATTCAACGGTGTAGTCAGGCAGATTGTTGCCGAACATCTTCTGTACATAATACGAAGGCGTGAGCATAGTCTCATGGTTATTGAAGAATATCATATCGGGAGTCCACTGAGTAAATTTTTCACGGGCAAAAAGCGGAGCGTAGGAGGCCAGCCGCACAACGTCGGCGTTGCGCTCGAAGCCTATCATTGTAGCCGCCTCGGCCAGGGCCGCCTCAAGATTGTTGGGCCGGGGCTGACCGCGTCCCACATGGCAGGCGTACTCACCGGCGAAGATCTTAGGGCCGCTGCGGTCATAGTCGTCATAGCGGTGAGTGTTGGCGAACATCCAGTTCGAGGGTACATAGTAATGCTCATCCACGGCATAGGCAAAACCGGGTTCCTTGCTGCCAAGCCAGCTCCAGGCGGCTTCAAAGTCCTTGCCCGCGCAGGCTGGGCCTGAAGAGGTTATAAGCAGTATCTCGGGACGCTTTTCGGAAATCACCTTTTGGAAAGCCTCGAACCTGCGGAAATACTCCTCGCCCCACTGTTCATTGCCGATAGCCAGATATTTGAGTCCAAAAGGCTCGGGATGACCCAGCTCGGCCCGCTTGGCGCCCCAGGGGGTATCGGTATCTCCGTTCGCAAACTCGATGAGATCCAGGGCGTCCTGAATGTATTCATCCAGTTCGTCCACAGGCACCATTTCCTTGCATTGGAACTGACAGCCCATTCCACAGTTCAGTACCGGAAGGGGCTGGCAGCCAATGTCCTCACAGAGAAGGAAGTACTCGTAAAAGCCAAGGCCATAGCTCTGGTAGTAGTTGGTGGCGGTCACGCCGACGCCGCCTTCCTGCCAGCGGTTCCAGTTGCCCTTGCGAGTCTCGATGGGGCCTATGGTGTCCTTCCAGCGATAGCGATTTGCAAGGCCGTTGCCCTCCACGATGCAGCCGCCGGGGAAGCGCATGAATCCGGGCTTTATGTCCTTCAGCGCCTGAACAAGGTCGGGCCTGAGTCCGTTTTCCCGGCCATTATAGGTCTTTTTTGGGAACAGGGAACACATATCCAGATCTATTTCGCCAGCCTCGGACAGTGTGATTCGGGGTTCCGCGTCATAGACTGTTTTGGACGGCGACAGCACAGCCTCCCTTTTTTCCCACTTTTCGGGCGCGCCGTCAAACTCGGCAAAGGCAACGGTTTCGCCCTCGCTGACAAGGCTGAAAACTATTTTGCCGCCATAATTGCCTCTGGAATAAAAGGAAAACCTGTACTCCTCCCCCTCCTGAAGATAGCAGCCATCATAGGCCCTGTTGACAAGGCCGCCGCCGGGCCGGGCCGTCACATGGACATAGCCTGGATTGACCTCGTTCATAGGGTCTATCCTGCGCGGCAGAAGCTCGCAGTCGCCGACAGCCTTCCAACAGGCGAGGGGCGATTTGTACTCGTCGATCTTGCTTGGGAAAAAGTCAAAGGATCGGTTCTCCAGCATTTCGGCGTAAAGTCCGCCGTCGGCCGCGTAATTTATGTCCTCGAAGAACAAACCTATCATATCGGGATTGACCCGAGCCTTTACCTTATCTTTGTTTACCTTGAGATACATCCTTATCATCCTTTTCTATTAATTTTATGCCAACTCCCGAGTCGGGATCCACATGGTCAAGAGTTTCATAAATACGGGTATCCGTGGGCATCGCCCTTTCGTGGAGCTTTTTATTTATAAGCTCGCTTATCAGCTCATAGATTACCGCAAACAGCGGCACGCCGCAGATTAGCCCCCAGAAGCCGAACAGGCCGCCGAAAACTAATATGGCGAACATTACCCAGAAGCTGGACAGACCTATCGAGCTGCTGAGGATCTTAGGCCCGAGAATATTGCCGTCCACCTGCTGCAGCACGATTATTATAATAATGAAATACAGGCACTTTAAGGGGCTGGACAAAATAATTATCACCGCGCAGGGAATGGCTCCGATAAAGGGGCCAAAAAACGGGATGATATTCGTAACGCCCACTACAAAGCTGACTAATACGGCGTAGGGTATGCGGAAAATGGAGAGCAGGATAAAGCAGAGTATGCCGATAACTATGGAATCGATTATCTTGCCGATAAAGAAGCCGCCGAACTTCTGATGAGCCGAACGGGTCACGCCGATAATGCCGTTGGCGGTGTGAGCGGGGAACAGGCCATAGACCAGCTTTTTGGTCTGAGCTATAAACTGTTCCTTAGAACCCATGACATAAATAGACACTATCAAGCCGATAAGGAAGTGGAACAGCGTTGAGACCGCGCTGATGACTCCGTTGGACAAATTGGCCACAAAGGTGCCTGTATCAGGTATCATTTCCATAAGATTAGAGATGTTGCTCATTATGGAGTTGAAGTCCTTGTACAGATTACGTATTTGACCCACTATATTGCGGCGGATCTCGGGGTTGTCCTTGAGTATCTTTGTTATCCACTGTATCAGCCGGTTCACCTGTATGGAGGTGTTGTTGATTATGCCCTCGACGCTATTTGCCAGTTCAGGAACAACAAGCATGACCAAGGCTGACAGGAGCGACAGCGTCAGGCCCCAGGTAATGAGTACGCAGACCATGCGTATTATTCGCCGGCCGCGGCGGGAGGGGTTTTTGAATATCTTGGCGGCTAAATTTTCAAACAGGTTCAGACAGGGTATCAGCACATAGGCAAAGGCCAGGCCGTAAAGTATGGGCCGCAGGCAGTCAAACAGCTTTTTCACCCCAACGGTGAGAATAGGTATCTGTTGAAGCACCTGATACGCCAATATGCTGAGGACTACAACGCCAAATAGCGTCAACCCCAGCTTTATATATTTCTGATCGTCGTTATTCCACTTAAGCTTCAAATCGCAACCCTCCACAGTCCTTTGTAAACAATTCACAGCATACTATAAACTATTTTATATTCTACTACTATTTTCAGGAAAATGCAATAGAAAAAATGTAAAAAGTTCGGTATAAAGCCGAACTTTTTCATAGCGCTGGGGCAACCCGAACGGTTTCCCCAGCGAATACCCCTTCCGCATCGGGCGCTTTCGCTTACGAAAAATCAATAAATTGATTTTTCTACCCCGATTATAGTATAAAATCTCGGGTACACGCCCCGAGATTTTATGTTTTTTATAGCCCAACCTTGATCAATTTCATCTCACGATCTTAAACCCGCAAAATTCCCGACGCAGTCTATGGGGTTCAGACTCTGTAAAGCAGGCCGTTCTTTAGATCCTGGGCCGCCATGGCCCGCGCCTTGTAGTGGAGCTTCTTTCCGGTGACGTTCAGGGGTATCTCGCTGATAAAGCGGTAGTACCGGGGCCGCTTGTAATTGGCGATCATGGGGCTTTCCTTACAGTACTCATCCAGTTCCTCACTTGTCAGGCTGTCGTCGGAGCGCACCACATAGGCGGTCACCAGTTCGCCCCGCACTCTGTCGGGCGCGGAAGTAACTATGCAGTCCTTCACCTTGGGATGGGAGTTGAGAACCTCCTCCACCTGAGTGGGGTATATGTTCTCGCCGGAGGAAATTATCATGTCGTCCTTCCGGCCTACGATCGTCACATAGCTGTTTTCAGTCCAGGTCGCAAGGTCGTTGGTATAGACAAAGCCCTTGTGGAACTTTGCCTCCGCCTCGGTCTCATTGTTGTAATAGGCGTATGGAGACTTGGCGGGGGACTTGATTATCACCTCGCCCACCTCGGAGCCGTCCTGGGCGGCCAGCTCGTCAGGCTCGGCGCGGCGATCCTCAAAAAGCTTCACCACCCTCACCTCGTCGTCAACGCAGGAGCCGCCGGCTGTTCCGGCGTACTCCGGCAGATCGAAAGGCCGGAGGAAAGTGTTCCAGAAGGTTTCGGTAGTGCCGTAGCCGTTAAAGATATAGGGGGTCAGAGTCTTTTGGTAGCGTATGCAGGCCGCCCGCTCAAGAGCGCTTCCCATGGTAACTATGCCCCTGAGACTGCCGAGATCCCTGCCGTCCCTATCCTGAGCGTCAGACAGGGCGTCAAGGACAGTCGGTACGCCTATCACAAAGGTTATAGCGAACTTTTCCACATATTCCAGGCATTTGTCGGCGTTAAACCGGCGGAGTATGAATATTGTGCCGCCGGCGTAAAGAGTGGGGCAAGGCCCGGCACAGTGGAGTCCGCCCCGGTGGAACCAGGGAGTTGTGTTCATGGTTCGATCCGTGTGGTTCATTGGAAAATGTATCATAACGTCATGGGCTGAAAGCACCTCATTGACGCTTGTGAGCGGAACCCCCTTCTGCCGCCCGGTGGTACCCGAGGTGTAAAGCCTTGTGGTCTCATCGTAAATGTTATGTTCACCCTCGACCTCCGGCTCTGAATCGGAGCTGGCGGCAACATACTCCTCATATGTCCGCGCCAGATCGGGACAGGCTCCTCCCACAACCACCAGCCGCCGCGGCTTATGAGCCGCCATTTTTACGGCCATGCGTATTTCTTCGGCCTGCTCGGCCTCAAATATAAGTACCGCCGGTTTGGAGTCGTCAATATTCATAGCTATCTCCCCGGCGCTGAGCCTGTAGTTCATGGGGCTGTTCACGGCCCGGAGCTTGTGAGCCGCCACATAGGTAAATACAAAGACCGGACAATTCAGCAGTTGATACATGACCACGTCTCCCTTGCCAACTCCGTCGGCCTTAAAGGCGTTAGATAGCCGGTTCACTTCCCGGTCTAACTCCCTATAGGTCCAGCTCTGGCCAGTTTCAGTGTCATACATGGCCTGCTTGTCACCAAAGCGGCGGACGCTGCGCATATAGCCCTCCACCCAGGTATACTCCCGCTCAAAAATACTCTTAAAATCTTCCATCATGTTCTCCTCCATTGTTTTATTTTTTTAGTAATTTATCCCATAAAATTAATAAAGTAAAGCCTTAACTTTATTTTACCACAATGCCCCAAAAAAGGCAAGCCTTTTTTTGGGCATTTTCAACGTGACCTCTAAGACGCCTCGGAGGCGAAATACAGCATATTTTCCGCGAAAACTCCATATCCGCAGCTCGGGTCGTTCACAAGCACATGAGTCACAGCGCCGATAAGCTTTCCGCCCTGGATTATTGGGCTGCCGCTCAGGGGTGATGTCAATAAGGGGCAACAAAATTTTTTCCAAAAAGAGGCCAATCGGCAATAAACATTAAATAAATTTAATGTTTATTGCGCTATTTGTAATTCGTCTTTGAAGTTCCACTCAATAATCAGCTCGCCGTCAGGATAGACGGTGATCTTTTTTATAAGCTCCTTCGCCAATTCAGGAGTCAACTCGGTGACATCCTTAAACTTCGTTACATTTTTAAGCTCTGATATTTCGCCGTTGTTACTATCCAACGCCGCGGTCAATTCAGAAAGCCGCTCTTCCGCAGTCAAAATAAGTTTCTCTGCATCTGTCTCCGTTTCGTCAAGCTCCTTTCGTCTTAACCGGAATTCTTCCTTTATAATGTGTCCTTCAGCATAAGCCTCATATAAGTTAAGCTTATCTCTCCTAATTTTATCGAGTATTCTCTTATAATCTTTAAGCTTCTTTTCTATAGCTTCCTTTTCATTGAAATGCTTCATGTTTTTTTGAAGCCTGCTTCGAATTTGAGCATCAAACAACAGGCATTGGGTATTGACCGCTTTAAGTACAATACTCTTAAGCCGTCCTTCATCAACTCTGATGAGTTCACAACCGTTATCCTTGACATACCTTGCAGTTTGACAAAGCCAGCTTTTATTCCGCTCCTTTCCCTTAAACAGTTTATTTCCACAGCAGCCGCACACGAGCAGCGATGCAAAAGGATTGGCGGACGGGGCGCCTTTTACTTTTTTCACTGATTTGATGGTTGTCCTCGCCTGATAAAACATCTCTCGTGAAACTATTGCTTCATGTGTGTTAGGAATAATCTGACGAAGCTCCTCCGGTATCTGTCTGACTTTACTGCTACCAACCCGGACAACATGAGATTTAAATGGTTCCGTGTCGCCAGTATATATGCGGTTCGTCAGTATGTTCCGGACAGATTCAAAGCTCCAGTATTTTCTGGTCTTGTACTTACCCCGAACGTTAGCGAGATACACAGAAGGGGTCGGTACTCCCCTATCGTTTAGGCCGGCGGCGATTTGTGTAACTGTTGTGCCTCCGGCCGCGAGGGAGAAAATCTCCCGAACAACGCTGGCAGCCTCCTCATCGACGACAATGGTATTCTTCCTCTCCCCTTTCCTGTACCCGTACGGTGCGCTCCCATAAACGTATTCCCCACTCAGCTTTTTTAAATCCACAGCGCTTTTGATTTTCCTCGAAATATCACGGCTGTACATTTGATTTATAAGATTCCTGATCGCAAGCTCAAGGCCTCCGGTATCCTCACCGAGCATATCGCTGTCATAATGATCGTTCACCGATATAAAACGAACGCCGCAAGATGGGAAAACATATTCGAGATAATGTCCGGCCTCAAGGTAGTTTCTCGCAAATCTGGACAGGTCACGAACGATAATCGTCCGCACCTCACCAAGCATAACATAATGTAGCAGTCTTTTCATTGCCGGGCGTTCCATGCTCGTTCCACTGTATCCATCGTCAGAAAGCTCTTCAAACTCCCTGTCCGAGCCGAAATTTTCCTTTATATATTGCCGGATACAGCTTCTCTGCGACGCTATACTGTTACTTTCCCCGTCGTCGCCGTCCTCCTTTGACAGTCTGAGATAATAGAAATCTCTATACCGCATTATCTATCGCCTCAATTTCACTCAAATAATCCGTAATAGGGCGGAAAGGATCGGCGTAATTCAGAATTATTTCTATGCTTCTATCTGAATGAACCATTATTTTATCCACAAGTATATCCAAAAGGGGGCGGTCTATTTCCGGCAGCCGATGATACTTTTTTACGGCTTTGACCCACCGCTCAGTTTCGGCGGTTAACGATCTCACCTTATCCAGATCTGATAAGATGCGGTTTTCTTCAGTGCGAAGACCGTCAAGCTGTATTTCATAGTGACCCTTTATATACTCATATTCCTCTCTGTCTATAATTCTTTCTGTCAAATCAACAATTAACTGTTCAATTTTTGATTCTATATTTCGCTTCTTCGATGATACAGTCGCAAGCTTCTGCTTTAACAAATCATTGTGTCCTTTGACTTTAGGAATACGCTCAAGCTGATATGCCAACTTTTCAACATCTACGCTCAAGGCTACCTGACTGTTCAAAAGTTCTGTCAACACTTTCATGACAGTCTCCTGACTGATATAATGGCAGCCGCACCTCATCCCGGAAGAATATTTGTACTCGCGGCAATCATAGTAAATCCCGCTTGGGGTTTGGGTTCCGACCTTGGCGCACCGCTTCATACCGGTCATATCCCTGCCGCAGTCGGCGCAAAAAATTTTACCACGCAATAATTCTCTGTGGTCGGCTCCCGGATCTGTTCTGGTTTTGAACTGAGAGCGTTTTTCAAGCTCATCGCGGTTTACGTCTTGAACTTTTTCAAATAGTTCACGCGGTACTATAGAGGGATGGGCGTTTTCAACAACCATCCATTCATTCTCATCTCTCCTCTCTTTTTTTCCTTTGATTTTATCGCTTTTCAGCTTTCCGTGAATACGTTCGCCGATATAAACTCGGTCACAGGTGATCTTTCGTACCGTCCCCCTTATCCACAGGGCGTCCCTGTATTTTTCTGCGGTGGTCAGCCCCCGTATCAGTCTTAGCTTTCCGGGGCTGGGAATGTTTTTTTCGTTGAGTGTCCTTGCAATCGAAGAGAAGGACATTCCTAAAGCCCGCATCATAAAGATTTCTCTTACGATATCACCGGATTCTTCATCAATATCGTAAGTTTTTTCATCGGGATTTCTAATATACCCATAGGGAACACTGCCGGACGCCGGTAGAAATTCCCCGGCGTTTATTTTCGCGGCTATACTCGTCCTGATTTTTTTGGAGATGTCTCTTGAGTAGTTATCGTTCATTATCATTTTAAACGGCATAATAAGTGCGGAGACATCTGAATTTTCATCAATACTGTCATAGCCGTCATTGATGCAGATAAGCCTGACCCCATGCTCCGGGAAAAACTTTTCCACATATTCGCCTGTCAGTATAAATTCGCGGCCAAAACGGGATATATCCTTAACTATAACGCAATTTACCTTTCCCTGCTCTATATCGCCTTTCATTCTGAAAAAGTCAGGCCGGTCATAACTCATGCCGGAAAAGCCGTTGTCAGCGTATATCTCAACGAGGGATATATCTGAATGAGATTTAAGATAGTTTAACGCTATCTTTTTCTGATTTCCTATGGAGTTTTGCTCCATATCCTCCCTATCCTCGTCCGACAAGCGCAAATATACCGCCGCACGGTAAGGTGTTTTATTGCACTCATGATTTGCGGTGGGTGCCGTCACCCTGCTTTTCCTTGCCAATTATCCAACCTCCTTTGACTTCTGGGCAAGCTCCACGCTTGCCGCAAACTCGTCACAATAGTTAAAAATTATTTTTATTCGTTTATCCTCATAAACATATATACGGTCAATAAGAGTAAAAACCATCTCGCGGGTCAGCTTTTCCGCCCCGTCAAACCTTAAGAATTGCTCTATCCAACCCCTGTCTCTTTCTTTGCCGCCCATGGCCTCCCGTTTTTCACTCTCGGCTTTCTCCACCACCAAGGTATCATCCTCGATTTGCGCCGAGTACTTCTCCCTCATACGTTCATACTCCTCGCGGCTTATCAAATCATCAGTGTACGCCTCGTAAAGCTTCATGCGAAAAGTCTTGTTTTTTTCAATATTAGCCGTTTTGTCGGCAATCAAAAGGTCAAGCCCCTTTACTTTGGCAGAGGCTATATTTTTCTGCCCATATTCTTCAAGGAGTTTATCCACCTCGACCACCGCTTTAATGCGCCCTATGACGGCGTGAAGTACGGCCTTCTCCAGCTTGCCCTGTTCAAAACTGTGACTGGAACACTCGCCTCCGCCCTTGCTTGTTGAACATATATAATAGTAGAATTTCTTCCCACTTCTGTTCACACTCCGACGGCACATGGCTCTACCACAGTCTCCGCAGAAAAGCATTCCCGCCAACGGAAGCACCCCGTCAAGTGTAGGAGAAGTCCGCGTATCGCGGCCAAGCACCTTTTGGACTGCCGAAAACAAAAGCGGGTCAACGATAGGCTCGTGGTTATTTTCTACCACCGCCCACTCAGATGGGTTTTTCGATTTCATTTTCTTTATCTTGTAATTTGGCGTCCCTCGCTTGCCTTGTATCAAAGTACCCGTGTACACCGGATTTATCAGTATCGCCCTGACAGTTCCCGCTGTCCAAATACCTGTTGATGCCGAGGAGAAGCCGGATTTATAATTAAATCCTCTGCTTTTTTTGTACTCGGCCGGCGGCAGAATTCCTTCACTATTAAGGAAATTGGCTATCCGCTGCTGGCTGAAGCCCCTCGCTTTCAACGAAAAAATAATTTTCACGACCTCAGCCGCAAATTCATCCGGCACGAGCTTGTGCTTGTCCTCGGGCGACTTATTGTAGCCGTAGCACGCAAAAGCGCCCATAAATTCACCGTTCATACGCTGAATTTTAAACTGCCTGCGCAGCTTTTTTGACAATTCACGGCAATAAGCCTCGTTCATTATATTCTTTACCGGGATAATTATATCATCCCCTGAACCGCGGTGTTCGCTGTCGATATCGTCATTTATTGCAATGAACCGCACACCCAGGGCCGGGAATGTCATTTCAAGATATTTACCCGTTTCGATATATTCTCTGCCAAGTCTTGATAGGTCTTTTACTATTACGCAGTTTGCCTCCCCGGCTTTTACAATTTCAAGGACACGACAAAAGCCGGGACGATCAAAGTTCGTTCCGGTATATCCGTCATCCTGTTCTTCCCCAACAAGAGTAATGTTAGGGTGATTTTTTATATATTCCCTTATCAGCTTGCGCTGATTAACTATGCTGTCACTTTCATGACCATTACCGTCGTCTTTGGAAAGACGGTAATATGCAACGGCTCTGAAGCTGTCAGCTCCGTTTTCGGTTATAAAGCCGCCCATACAACAAACCTCCTAAAAATATTTCAGGAAATTTGTTTCCGGCGTAACCACATGCGGAGAACCATTCCGCCATCATTGACAAATTAATTATACTCTTTCAAGAGCTATTTGTCAATACGCTAAAAAATTACATTTTGGGCAACAAATTTCCGGCGCCGATAAAGCAGACATAGGTATCAAGTCTTTCCTGTAAACTTACCTGCGTGTCCGCATAGGCGATTTGTACGACAACACCGTCATCAAGATAGCAATACGGGTCTCCAATTTGCTCAACAAAACTTTTCATTCTCTCCTCTTTAGGCAGGCTCGGATCAAGTACGACACCATTTATGTCTCTAAGAGAAGAACGATCAATGCTTTGAGTATTTTCACTCATAACTTGTCTCCTTCCTTTACAATCCAAGTATTTCCATACCAAGTTTTATGTATTCATAATAATTTATTTTTAATATGCCTGAACGGACGGCAGTCTGCGCACTGCTCCATAGGAATTCCACCTCTCCGGTGTTGCCGGGGCCGCTCCCAATATGTGTGACGCTCTTAACGCTCAAATTATGGCTAAGCGGAAGTATCATTATCCCGGTACGGAATCTTCGCCCACAGCTCGCAAGGCTGCTTTTCGGAGGTGATGTTCCCGCTCCGCCCAAAATTTTCGGGCCTCATCGCGCATTTTCCGTATGGCTTCGCCGTACCAGAATGTATCCGTCATGCACTATGCTGCGCCGGTGTTATCTTCCGGGCTTT
>CANQKL010000038.1 GCA_947624455.1 uncultured Clostridia bacterium | reverse complement strand
ATGTAATGATAAACACGGCAATAAAATCAAAACTGTGAAATGATGTGGAAAAACCGCCTTTTTACAAGAAAAAGACGGTTTTTCTTTTTTCCTATGCCCTTGAACTACGAACGAAAATCAGCTCTTATGCTATTCTGCGAAGCCGCATAAGAATAGTAGATTGACATTTTGCGCTTTGGGTCCAGCGTCACGCTGGTCACCGCTTTCGCTGGGACAACAAAAAAACATGGCATACCGGGACGCGCCCGAGACACCATGTTTTCCCTAGCCAGATAATTACGTTCAAATAATTACATTCAAATAATTACATTCAAACAATTACATTCAAACAATTACTTATCGGCCTTAGGATTGGGGCCGTACTGATTTTCGCCGTGCTGGCTGTCGGCGCAGAACAGCAGAATGAAATTAGTAACAAAAAGTATGAACGACAGGAAAGCGAAGATGACGGCCACTATGTAGATCTCCACCTTGGAGGTCACAAAGTAGCACAGCCAAAACGCCGCCAGCAGAGATATCCACCAGGCGCTGTGGCCCGTGTCATGGAGACGGCGCACTGTAATAGTCACCGTGGGGCAGATGAACACCAGAATAATGGCCGCCGAAACGCCCAACGCCGCCGGAGACATACCGAAAGCCGTGTGCAGCTCCCTCGCCTGGCCAAGGCCGCCGGTGGCAGCGATGGCAATAAGGATGCCTACCGCGGAAATGGCGGCGGCGATGATCAGGAACATCCAGTAGGAGAACCGGTTAGTCCTGCCCTTAAAGTTGGCGTAGTTCTTCATCGCGTCAATAAAGTAATTCATATACATCCTCCTCTTTATCATCTTATGTAATAATTATACATTTTTAAGAGTGCCTTGTCAATAATTTTTTTCAATTTTGTACAAATTTTTTGCGAAAAATATTTACAAATCCATACTAATATGGCGGCAGGTAAATTTCTGAAATTTTTTTACAAAAACACTTGACAACATATTGAAAATGTGATAAACTACTTTTACCTCGATGAGAAGGCTTTTTTATTGTGCGTCAGCTGCGGCGGCCTTCCAAGAGGGAATTTAGGCGGCGGCGTGGTCCGGGACAGGCCCACAGGCCCGGCGGACAGGCCCGCAAGCTATAAATGAAAGGAATGAAAGACATGAGAGTTAAGGTAACACTGGCGTGTACCGAGTGCAAGCAGCGCAACTACGACACAATGAAGGAGAAAAAGAACACTCCCGACAGACTTGAAATGTCAAAGTACTGCCGTTTTTGCCGCAAGCATACCCTCCACAGGGAAACTAAATAAAAAGGGTGAGTGAAATGGGAGAAGTTGCAAAAAAAGAGGGCCTTATAGTTCGGGCGCGCAAGGGCATCAAGGCCACTAAGTCCGAAATGAAGAAGGTCGTTTGGCCCACAAGGAAACAGCTTATCAACAACACCGGCATCGTTATCGCCGCTATCGTTATCTTCGGCATCATTCTTGCCGTGCTTGATATCGCGTTTACCCAGCTTGCCGGTCTTATCCTTTCTCTGGGCTGATTTTAAAACCGGAAAGGAGGCAAGGGCAATAGCCCGACGCTATGATTAAAACCAGCGATGAGCTGAGATGGTATGTTGCCCACACCTACGCCGAGTACGAGATGAAGGTCAAGGACAGCATAGAAAAAACCGTTGACAACCGCAATATCCGCAACCTCATCGCCGAGGTCCGCGTCCCTACCGAGGACGTGGTCGAGGAGAAGGAGGACGGACAGAAAAAGGTCGTTCAGCGTAAAATTTACCCCGGTTATATCTTCGTCAAGATGATAATGACCAACGAGACCTGGTACATCGTCCGCAACACCCGGGGCTGCACCGGCTTTGTCGGCCCGGGCAGCGAACCCGTTCCCCTCAGCGAAAAAGAGGTGGAGCGCATGGGCGTCGAGGTGCCGACGGTGAGCGTGGATTACGCCGTGGGCGACACGGTTCGTATCAGCGAAGGCTCCATGGAGGGCTTCATGGGCGAGGTGCTGGATATCAACACCGAGCGCCGAACCGTCAGCGTCATGGTTACCATGTTCGGCGGCCGTGAGATGCAGGTGGATTTCGATTTCCGCCAGGTCGAGCCTCTGGATTAAGGGGCTGTTAAATTTTGAGTGGGAGGACGGCGCTCTGCGCCGCTTTGGTCCGCTATAGTAAGCCCTGATCGGTTCAGCGTTTACTTAATACCACATTTTTTCATTAGGAGGTGCACAAGCAATGGCACAGAAAGTTACAGGCTACATTAAATTGCAGATCCCCGCAGGTAAGGCCACTCCGGCGCCCCCGGTAGGCCCCGCTCTGGGTCAGCACGGCGTTAATATCGTGCAGTTCACCAAGGAGTTCAACGAGCGCACGGCGAAGGACGCGGGTCTTATCATCCCCGTCATCATCACCGTTTACGCCGACAGATCCTTTACCTTCGTGACAAAGACTCCCCCCGCGGCAGTTCTTATCAAGAAGGCTTGCAAGATCGAAAGCGGTAGCGGCGTACCCAACAAGACCAAGGTTGCCGCTATCAAGAAGGCCGACCTGCAGGCTATCGCCGAGCAGAAGATGCCCGACCTTAACGCCGCCAGCCTTGAGGCCGCCATGAGCATGATCGCCGGTACGGCGAGAAGCATGGGCGTTACCGTTGAGGACTGAGATAACTGAATAAAAGACTAACGCGCTCTGCGCGCAATTAAGTGGGAGGGAGTTTTTCCCGTTGACCACTAAGGAGGTTAATTAAGCTATGAAACACGGTAAGAAATATAATGCCGGCGCGAAGCTCATCGAGTCTGGCAAACAGTATGACCCTGCCGAGGCTCTGGAGCTGGTCGTAAAAACCGCCAGCGCCAAGTTTGACGAAACTATCGAGGCTCACATCAAGCTGGGCGTCGACTCCCGCCACGCCGACCAGCAGGTACGCGGCGCCGTTGTTCTTCCCAACGGAACGGGCAAAAAGGTGCGCGTGCTGGTGTTTGCCAAGGGCGACAATGTTGACAAGGCCCTGGCCGCCGGAGCCGACTATGTGGGCGCCGAGGACTATGTCGCCAAGATCCAGAACGACAACTGGTTCGATTTCGACGTGGTTATCGCCACCCCCGACATGATGGGCGTCGTTGGCCGTATAGCCCGTATCCTTGGCCCCAAGGGCCTTATGCCCAACCCCAAGGCCGGTACCGTCAGCCCCGACGTGGCCCGTGCCGTTACCGAGGTCAAGGCCGGTAAGATCGAGTACCGTCTCGATAAGACCAATATCATCCACTGTCCCATCGGCAAGGCGTCCTTCGGCCCCGAGAAGCTTGGCGAGAATTTGAACACCCTTATGTCCGCCATCGTTAAGGCCAAGCCCGTCGCCGCCAAGGGCACTTACCTCAAGAGCGTAGCCCTCGCCAGCACCATGGGCCCCGGCATCAAGGTGAACGGCGCGCGGTTTATGTAAGTTTTTTGGGAAAATTCCAAATTAACTCTTGACAAATCCGTATTTTTGCGGTATAATAACTGCCGTAAAATATCTTTTCCACAGACAGCGGGCAGAGGCCGGTCCTTGTTAAGCCCCGCCGAGGAAGCCTTCAAAAGATTTGATATCCTATGGAGTCTTTGCGTCTGTGGCGGAGACTCCATTTTAGTTATTCAATATAATGTGAGGTGAACGTATATGCCAAGTCAGAAAGTTCTCGATGAGAAAAAGCAGATCGTTGCCGGCCTTACAGAGCAGCTTCGGAACGCTGTTTCCGGCGTGTTTGTAGACTATTGCGGCCTCACCGTTGAGCAGGACACACAGCTTCGCAACAAGCTGCGCGAGGCGGGCGTGGAGTATAAGGTAGTAAAGAACACCCTTACCCGTCTGGCCGCCGATGCCGTTGGTTTTAACGAGCTGGACCCTATACTTAACGGCCCCACCGCTCTGGCTGTCAGCATGACCGACGAGGTAGCTCCCGCCAAGGTCATTGCCGATTTTGCCAAGGACAACGAGAAGCTTGAGATAAAGAGCGGTTTCCTGGATGGGCGCGTAATGAGCCTTGACGAGCTTAAGACTCTCGCCGCCACTCCCAACCGCGACGTACTCATCGCTAAGATCATGGGCAGCCTGAACGCTCCCGTCAGCAAGCTGGTTCGCACCCTTCAGGCCCTTGTGGACAACGGGGTAGAGCCTGCCGATATTCAGAAGCCCGCCGCCGAAGCTCCCGCCGAGGCCCCCGCTGAGGCCCCTGCCGAAGCCGCCGAGGCTGCTGCCGAAGCTCCCGCCGCCCAGTGAGCGGAGTGAATCAAAGGAAATAATATTTAATTATATTGGAGGTTGTTTGTAATGACAATTCAGGAAATCATTGACGCCATAAAGGAACTCAAGCTGCTTGAGGTTGCCGAGCTTGTTAAGGCTATGGAAGAGGAATTCGGCGTAAGCGCCGCCGCTCCCGTTGCCGTTGTTGGCGCTGCTGGCGGCGCCGCTCCCGCCGAGGAAGAAAAGACCGAGTTCAATCTGGTACTGGCTGAGGCTGGCGCCGAGAAGATCAAGGTCATCAAGGTCGTTCGCGAGATCACCGGTCTGGGACTTAAAGAGGCCAAGGCCGCCGTTGACGGCGCTCCCACCACCCTCAAGGAGGGCGTTGGCAAGGAGGACGCTGAGAAGTACAAGGCTCAGCTGGAAGAAGTCGGCGCTAAGGTCGAGCTTAAGTAAATTGACGATCGCCAGGCGGCTCGGGAATTTTCCCGGGTCGCCCGGTTTTCTTGACGCTTTAAAGCGGGGCTGTAAAAAAATGGCGCAGACCGTTCAAGGGCTAAAAGCTATAATTTAAGGTAAATTATAGCATTATATAATCAGTCGAAAAAAATAAAATAACGTGTTAATGTAGAAAATTTGCCCTACGAGCAAATTTTCTCATTTTATGCCCTTGAACTACGAACGAAAATCACCGCTCGGCGTACCTGTGTACGCCGTCGGGAGGGCTTTCTCGGCGGCAGGCGAAGCCTGCCGTCTGCGAGAGCTGATTTTCGTTTGTTCTGCACGATTTTTTTGGACAGCCCCGTGCCTCCAGATTACATAGTGAGTTTTTTTACAGCCACTTTTTATGTTATTGAGGGAGACCAAAAATGACCTACAGCGAGTTCAAAAACGAAATAAAGGCGGGACTCCCGGCCACGCTGTACCTTTTCACCGGCCCCGAGGATTTTTTGAAGGAAAAGACCATCGAGCAGGTCAGGGAAAAGCTTGTCGCTCCGGGCTTTGAGGACTTCAACTACCTGAGCTGCAGCTCCGTTCCGGACTTTGGCTCCTGCGCCGATTTTATCAGGGGCCTGCCGATGATGAGCGACCGTAAGCTCCTCGTCCTGAGAAAGTGCGGGTTTTTTGACTCCAAGCTCAAGGCCGCCGCCGACTGGGAGGAGCTGTTCGCCGACCTGCCGCCCTCGGTTTGCGTCCTGCTTTGGGAGCCAGACCCCGAAAAGAAGAAAAAGCCCTCGGCCGCTCAAAAGAAAAAGCCCCGCAATCTCCGGGAGCTGTGCGAGAGCGTGGGGGTGACGGTGGAGTTCCCCCTTCAGACCGAGGCGAAGCTGCTCCCGTGGCTGGCTAAGGCGGCCATGAACGCGGGCAAGCTCATCGACCGCCCCTGCGCCTCCTATATGGTGGCCAGCCTGGGCCGGAGCATGAGCGTCCTCAAGACCGAGATGGAAAAGGTCGCGGCCTACGCCGCCGGGGAGCAGATAACCCGCGCCGACATCGATGCGGTTATCGTCCGCCCCGCCGAGGATCGGGCCTTTAAGCTCATCGACGCCATAGTGGACGGGCGGCGGGATCTGAGCTTCGGCTATCTCAGCGAGCTAAGACAAAACCGCACCGAGCCGGTGACCTTCCTATCCCTCTTTGCCGGTCAGGCGTTGACCATATACAGGGCCAAGCTGCTGTTGGGGGAGGGGTACCAGCGTTCCGCCGTGGTCAAGAGACTGGGCGTGGCCCCCTTTGTTGCGGAAAAATGCGCGACTAAGGCCGAGCGGGCCTCCGAGGAGAACCTCGAAGCCCTTATTTCCCTTTGCCGGGACGCCGACAGGGACATAAAGCAGGGCCGCGTGGAGCCTTGGACCGCCCTGGATCTTATCGCCGCCCAGACCAATATGAGGTAATCAGAATAAGAATACGCAATTTCGGGCGCATCCCGGGATCGCGTATTTTTTATTTGCCCAATATTTTCAAATAGTACTTGTATTTCCGTTCTCATAATGATATAATCAACTGAGAATAGAAACGAGGTGAGTGTTGTGGACGCAAAACTGAAAAACGCTGTCTGTCTGGGAGAAAACGTGTACTCCTTTCCGCCGGAGGGCGGTGAGCTGACCTTTGAGGAAAACGGCACGGTGCTGGGCGTGAAGGCCAAGGAGAACAGCTATATCGTCATGGACGCCACCAACCTGTCGGACTTCTGCGTCAGCGTGCTGTGGAAGTTCTGGGACGGGAACGGCGGCCCCTGCGCCGAAAGCATAAAGATGGGCCTGCTGCCGGGACTCAAGACCCGGCTGGCGATGCCGGTGTCCGCCGTCCTTGGGGGCGAACTGTTCCCGCGAAGGACGCCGGGCAAGCTCAAGACCGTGGTTCAGGGCCGTCCGGTTAGGCCGGAGCGCGTCAGCCGCTTCGCCGTGGGGCTGGATCGCGCCCCGGCGGAGACAAAGCTGAAGATCCACGCCCTGTACATGGCCGAAAAAGAGCCGGACTACCCTCTTGAGGGCGGCCCCCTGGTGGACTGCCTGGGGCAGAAGGCCGGGGCCGACTGGCCAGGCAAAACCCCAGGCCCGGAGGAAATGACGGCTTATCTGCGGGCCGAATACGAAAAGCCCCTGCCCGAAACCGCCCAGGGCTGCGGCAAATACGGCGGCAGCCTGAGCAAGCGGTTTGAGCCGACGGGCTACTTTGCCCTCCAAAAGGATGGGGACAAGTACTGGCTTGCCGACCCGGAGGGTTACGCCTTTTTCAGCGTCGGGCCTGACTGCGTGGGCATAGGCGGCGACTGTAACGTGAACGGCATCGCCCCCCTCTGCGGCGAGATGGCGGCGGGCGGCGAGCTGGGAGAGGGCTTTTACAGCTGGGCGAAGGCAAATTTTGTCAGGGCCTTTGGGGACGACTGGTATCGGGCCTGGAGCGGGATCACCCTCCGCCGCCTGCGGGAGTGGGGAGCTAACACCGTGGCCTGTTGGAGCGACCCCAAATTTATAGAGTATGCGCGGACTCCTTACGTCCACATCCTCCACGGCTTCCCCAAGGCGGAAAAGTACATATTCCGGGACTTCCCGGACGTGTTCGACCCGGAGTACGCCGCCAGCGCGGCCCGCTGGGCCAGGCAGTTGGAGAGCCGCCGCCAGGATAAGTACATGATAGGCTACTTCATGTGCAATGAGCCAAACTGGGCCTTTGTGGATCGGCTGGACATCGCCCGCATGACGCTGGAAAGCCGGGAGGACTTTTACAGCAAAGGCCGCCTCGTCCAGCTCCTCAAGGACAAGTACGGCGATATCGCCGCCCTGAACGCCGCCTGGGAGACGGAGTTCGCCAGCTTTGAAGGGTTGAGGGAGGGCGTGGATAAGTTCAACGCCGCCGCCCTGGCCGACACGGAGCGGCTGTCGGAGGAGATGATAAGGGAGTTTGTCCGCGTACCCGCTCTGGCCCTGAAGGAGACGGACCCCCGCCACCTGAACCTGGGTATGCGCTACGCCTGGCTCAGCAGTCCGATATTGGCGGCGGGCAAGGAGTATATGGACGTTTTCAGCTTCAACTGCTACCGCCATGACCCCTGGGACAGCATCGAGAACATGGTAAAAATGGTGGATATGCCCGTGATGATAGGGGAGTTCCACTTTGGCGCTCTGGATCGGGGACTGGACGCGACGGGCATCCAGGCCGCCGCCTCTCAGGAGGATCGGGCCAAGGCTTACCGCCGGTACATCCACCGCTGCGCCGCCCACCCAATGTGCCTGGGAGCGCACTATTTCCAGTACGCCGACCAGCCCTATTTGGGCCGTTTTGACGGCGAAAACTACCAAATCGGTCTTGTGGACGTCTGCGGTCGGCCCTATGAGGAGCTGACGGCGGAGATGTCCCGCGCCCACAGGGAGGCGTACCGCATCCGTATGGGCGAGATGGAAGTCACCGACGAAAAACCGGCTGTGATAGAATCTATATTTTACTGAGGCAATACCGCACGGCAGAATGGAGATTATTATGAGAATTCACGAAAAATTTAATGATAATTGGAAATTTTACAAGGGGGATATCCACGTCCAGTACGCCATAAAAGCCGGTCGAACCGGCGGCCTTACGGACATAGGCAAGGGACAGGACGGCGAGTGGACCCAGATAGCCTACAACGACAAGGAGGAGCGCGTCTCCGTCAGTGAAAAGGACTGGCGGGAGGTGTCCATACCCCACGACTGGATAGTTGAGGGCAACTTTTCAAAGGACGAGTGGGACGCCCAGGGCTATCTGCCCACCGGCGTGGGCTGCTACCGCAAGGTCTTTGAGGTTCCGGCCCAGTGGGAGGGCAAGCACATCGAGATAGAGTTCGACGGCGTGTCCCGCAACAGCACCCTCTGGCTCAACGGCCATCTCATTGGCAGCCATTTCAGCGGCTACGCCAGCTTTTCCTATGACATCACCGACTACCTCCGCTACGGGGACGAGGGGAAAAACGTCCTGTTCATGAAGGTGGACGCCCGGGATTTTGAGGGCTGGTGGTACGAGGGGGCCGGAATTTACCGCCATGTGTGGCTGACCGTCACCGACCAGCTCCGCATAGGCAAGTGGGGTACCTTTATCACCTCTCAGGTGGGCGAAGGCTCCGCCAGGGTTAAAATAGAAACCACCATCGTCAACTACGGCCCTCTGCCCGACGCGGGCGAGCTGGTGACGGAGATCTACGGCCCCGACGGGAAAAAGGCCGGGGAGGCCAGGAGCGATTTTGACGTGGAGGCCTCGGACAGCGTCACGGCGGTTCAGTACGTTGAGGTGAAAGACCCGGCCCTTTGGGACATTGACAGCCCCAACCTGTACAAGGCCGTGTCCAAGATACTTTGGGGCGGGGAGACCGTGGACGGCTGCGAGACGGTTTTCGGCATCAGGACGATATACTTTGACAAAAACGGCTTTTTCCTCAACGGAAAAAAGGTGCTTATCAAAGGCACCTGCAATCACCAGGACTTCGCGGGCATAGGCTCCGCCTTGCCCGACAGCATAAACGAGTACAAAATACAGAGCCTTAAAGACATGGGTTCCAACGCCTACCGCAGCTCCCACCACCCCGCCACGCCCTCGCTGTTGGACGCCTGCGACCGGCTGGGTATGCTGGTCATGGACGAAAACCGCAAGCTGGACAGCAGTCCCAGAGGCCTTGAGGATCTAAAGTCCCTGATTCTCCGGGACCGCAACCACCCCAGCGTCGTCCTTTGGTGCCTCGACAACGAGGAGATCATTCTCGGCACCAAGACCGGCAAGCGCATCGAGCAGACATTGCGCCGGACTGTGAACAAGCTGGATCCCACCCGGCCCACCACCGTCGCCATGAACCACGGCTGGGACGAGAACGGCTATGAGGAAGCTATGGACATCATGGGCTACAACTACGGTCAAAGGGGCGATCAGTACGTAAAGGATCAGGAGGCTTACCCCGACCGGCTCATGATCTGCACCGAAAGCACCAGCTCAACCACCACCCGTGGCGTTTACGCCGACGACAGGGAGCGGGGCTACTGCACCAGCTACGAGACGAATCTGGCCTCCTGGTGCTGCACCCACGAAAAGAGCTGGAAGGATCTACTCGCCAACCCTCGGCTCACGGGAATCTTCGTTTGGACGGGCTTCGATTACCGTGGGGAGCCTACGCCCTACGCCTGGCCCTGCATAAACTCCCACTTCGGGATAATGGACACCTGCGGCTTCCCCAAGGACGCCTGGTACTACTACAAGGCCGTTTGGGGTACGGAGCCGATTGTACACTTCTTCCCACATTGGAGCCTGAAAAAGGAGGGCGAGGCCGTGAATCTGCGCATCGTGGGCAACTGCGACGCGGTGGAGCTTGTCCTCAACGGCCGCTCTCTGGGTGAGCGGGAGCTGGACAAGAGCGGTCACATCGACTGGCCCTTGACCTTCGAGCCGGGGAAGCTGGTGGCCTACGGCAAAAACGGCGGACAGCGGGTCTGCGCTCAGGAGTCCGTCACCGCCGGTTCTCCGGCGAAGATCAGGCTCGAGGCTAACCGCCGCCTGCTCCGTGACGGCGAGGACGCCATAGTGGTAAAGGCTTATGTCCACGACGCCGAGGGCAATTTCGTACCCTGGGCCGACAGCGAAATAAACTTTTCCGTCACCGCCGGGGCAAAGATAATCGGCGTGGGCAACGGCGATCCCAGCAGTCACGAGCCTGACAAGGCCAGCCGCCGCCGTGCCTTCAACGGCTGCTGCGCGGCGGTGGTTCAGAGCGACGGAGCGGCCCCGGGAAAAATCACCTTCTCCGCCTGGGCCAACGGGCTTGATGGCGCTGAGATCGAGCTGTAAGGAGTGGGAAAAATGGATGTTAAAAAAATACTGTCCGCGGCCTTGCTCTGCGCCCTTCTGCTGACGGGCTGCGGGCGGGGAACGGACAATGCGCCGCCGGTAGAGGAAAATACAGAGGGACAGGTCGAAAAGGAAATTTCCGTCGCCGTTAACGGCCAAAGGCTGGAGCTAAACGCCAAGCCATATGAACGCCATGGAGAACTGATGATCCCCACGGAGGTTTTCACCGATATAGGCTGCGATATATGGCCCAAGACAGTCGAGGAAACGGAAAATGATTTTCACAGCGTGAACATAAAGGACGTTGGCCGTCTGGTCATGATGAATACGGACAATAACACGGCCTATCTGGATCATTACGACGAAAGCGGGAAGGCGGTCGAATCCGTGGAGGCCCCCTTGCCCGCCGAGGTGGAGAACGGGCAGGTCTATGTTCCGGCGGAGTTCGCCTGTCGGGGCATGGGCTTTGGGTTCTCCTGGGATGAGGCCACAAAAACGGCTGATATAAGCTGTACGCCGCCGGAGGCTCCCTTTGACAGAAGGGGCTGGAATATTTTGAGCGAACTGATAACCTACGCCTGCGAACAGAGCGTTGTCTTTGACGAAGATACGCCCCTGGAGGAGATCGCGTACAGCTATCTGTTTTATCCCGGCGTTCGTGACTATTTCTTCGAGAGCAAGGGCCAGGAGGTAGTTTACTCCGAGGAGCGTTCGGATCCAAGGGACAGGTTCCGCAACTTTGGGGATCACTATTATTACGCCGTTGTTGACGCCGGGGCGGTGGACACTGTGCTGAGGGAGGTATTCGGCGCGGATGACGGCGAGATGGAACAGCTTCACGCTAATGACGGCGACTTTTACTTCCAGGACGGCAAATGCTATATCTTTACCGGAGACATCGGCGGCCCCTACTGCGATGTTTGGAAGTATGAGGTCACTGAGCGAAGCGGCGACGGCTCGGTAAGCGTTCGGATGTGGATAAACGATCTGGGACAAAGTGGCTACTGCGACTGCAAAGTCGCGCCTAACGGCGAAGGAGCGGAATACCCCTTCCGCCTGCTGTCCGTGGACGGCTTTGTGCATACGGGCAGCTTTGAAAAGCAGCCGTAAAAAACGTCACCGTGGTGGCGACTACCCCCAGGGGATTCCCCCTTGACCCCGTAGGGCGTCCATTGGTCGTCCGCCGATTAACGTTTACAGTGGCAATTATGGACATTATTACGAAAAACGTATGTGCAAAATTGCATAAAATCACCAAAATATAGCCTTGATATCGTAGGGGAGCGCATTGCGCTCCCGCATACACAGGCTTATAATATGGGTATGCGGAGGTGTGAATATATTTGGAATAATAAATTTATCCTACATTTATATTCGGCGTACTGTTTATTATTATCGTTACAAACGGAATATTGCGAATATAAAGGGACCCACAAACAACATCGTTGTTTGTGGGAAAAGGAGGAGCAAGGGTACGCGCCAAAGAATTTTTCCTCGCGAAAAATTCGTGGCAAAGTCACCCTTTGCTCCGACGCCGGGTCGCCCCTACGGAATCCAGACTACATTTGCGGTTGATTGGCACGTCCGCGAGCATAATGGCCCTGTAAACCATTTTTCACACACAAAAAGGCCGACAGTCCCTTGACCGTCGGCCTTCTCTCTCTTTAGCTGGCAGCTTCCTACTTTCCCAGGCGGCTTCCCGCCAAGTATCATCGGCACTACGGAGCTTAACTT
>CANQKL010000037.1 GCA_947624455.1 uncultured Clostridia bacterium | reverse complement strand
TTTTAAGGCCCCGGCTGATCTCTGCACAGGCGACGACGGCCTCGTTTACATACTTGACGGGGGCAACGGGCGCATTGTGGTCTTGAACAACGACCTGACCTTTAACCGTGAAATAACGCCGGCGGATTTTGACCTGGCCGACGCGGGCGGTATTTTCGTCAGAGATGGCTCCGTTTACGTGGCCCACACCGGAGATGAAAAGATATATGTGATCAATTTCGCCGGGGAGACGGTGAGAGAAATATCCCGCCCCGATTCCGCTTTGCTGGGAGACGCGGCCTTCACGCCGGTCAAGGTTCTGGCGGACGGCATCGGCACGGTGTATATGCTCTCGGCTAACTCCACTCAGGGGGCGTACATGATAGGCGCCGACAACAGCTTTTTGGGCTTTTACGGCAGAAACGACGTTGTCCTCACCTTCCGGCGGATGCTGGAGCTGGCGTCCCGCCAGTTTGCCAGCGAGGAGCAGAGGGAGCAAATGCAGAACTTTATACCCGTGGAGTTTGCCAACTTTGATATAGACGGCGAGGGCTTCATTTATACCGTCACATCCTACAGTGAAAACCCCGAGCAGGACGAGATGATAAAAAAGCTCAACCCTATGGGCGACAACGTGCTGAGCAAGCTGTCCTCTCGCACCTGGGGCGATAACGCCGCGAACGGGACTTATCCCACCTCGTTTACGGACATAGCCGTGGACAGCCGAGGCTTCAGCTACGCTCTTGACGGGGTAGGCGGCAAAATTTTTTGGTATGACGACAACCTCTGTCAGATCTGCGCGTTTGGCGGGAGCGGGAATGTGCTGGGAACCTTTACCGGCCCGGCGGCCATAGAAACTCTGGACGACCGGGTGCTGGTGCTGGACAGCGTCAAGAACAGCCTGACAGTGTTTGAAAAGACCCGTTTCGGCACGTTGATGACCGAGGGACGGGAGCTTTACAACAGCGGATATTTCAAGGAGAGCAAGGATATTTTTCAGGAGATAATCACCATGGACCCGAACTGCGACTTCGCCTGGGGCGCGCTTGGAACGGCAGTGTACGAGGATGGCGACGCCGCCCTGGCCAAGGAATATTTTGAGCGCAGCCCCGCCGCCGCGGAAAAGTATTCCGAGGTAAAAAAACAGCTCAGGAGCGCCTGGATGAAGGAGCATTTCGCCCTCATTTTTATAGGTGTGATACTGCTGGCATTGGTGATAATCGCCGCCTCAAAGCTGGCGGCGGCTAAGCTGAAGGAGGGGAGGATATAATGCAGAAAACGGGCTTTTACGCCAATATGAGCGGCTACCTTTACCCTCTGTACATACTTATCCATCCGGTAGACGGATATCGGGAACTGAAAAATAACAAAAAATATTCCCTCACTGCCGCCAACATAATTCTGGCGCTGTGGGTTTTGGAACGTATACTGTCCTGGGGCTATTCGGACTTCGATTTCAAGAGCCAGGCGGCTCTGGAATCCCCGGTCAGCCTGCCCCGAATACTGCTGACGACTGTGATACTTTTCGCCATAGCCTGCGTGTCCAACTGGTGCTTCTGCACCCTGATGGACGGCAAGGGCAGGCTCAAGGAAATATGGATAGCCTGCGCCTATGCCATGCTGCCCTATGTGCTGCTGGCGCTGATCCAGGTAGCCCTGTCCCACGTGGCGGTCATGGAGGAGGCGGTTTTCCTGACTTACATGAACGCCATCGGAATGTTGTGGACGGCCTTTCTCCTGTTCGAGGCGGTGTATGTGGTGCATGACTACACCGTACCCAAGGCCGTGGCGGCCATAGCCCTTACGGCTTTGGGAGTGCTGATAATAGCCTTCCTTGTGATACTGGTAACAGGGCTGGCCAGCCAGATATACTCGTTCTTTAAGACGATTTACTTCGAGATCAAGCTTAGACTTTAGGAGGCGGAGGAAGATGAAAAAAGTTATTTTGGCTTTGACAGCCGCGCTTCTTCTGACCTCCTGCGGTCAGAAGGCGGAGCTTCCGGAAGCCGCGGAGCCTTTGGAAAAGCCCGCTTCCGCCGGAACCGCGATGATCGAGAATGACCGTTTCACCCTTGAGGTGGGGGAGACGGGCTTCGTGAAGGTCACCGAAAAGGGCAGCGGAGCGGTCTTTACCTCCACGCCGGAGGAAGCCGAGGCTGACGAAATAGCCTCGGGAATAAATATGAGCAAGCTCAAAAGCGATTTTTACGTGACCCTTGTCAAGTCCGACGGCTCCACCACGGAGCTTAACAGCTTTGACGCTTCGGTATCTAAGGATGGAGTCAGCGTAAGGAGGAGCGGGGACAACCTGACGGTCTGGTACTGTTACCCGGATCAGAACGTGATGTATTCGGCGGAATACGCCCTTGACGAGGAGGGCTTTTCCACCACAATCAGGTATTCGGATATACAAGAGCAGTTCGGGAAAATTTCCGGCGACGACTGGGGATTTATGAGTATCGGCGTTCTGCCGTGGTTCGGAGCGGCGGGGCCTGAAAGCGCGGGCTATACCGTCGTTCCCGACGGCAGCGGCGCTGTCATAAATCATAACAATAACAAGTCCTCCTATGCGGCCTACGCTCAGGAGATATACGGCAGGGATCCGGCCTTGAATCTAGAAACGAAAACTCTTGAGACTAAGACCGCGCCCTTCCCGGTATACGGCAGCGTTCAAGGGGAAAAGGCCTTTGCCGCAATTATAGACAAGGGCGCGGCCGAGGCTACTGTCTATGCCGAGACAAGCGGGGCGAACACAAGCTACAACAACGTTTATGCCGCCTTTGCCATTCGGCGCAGCGACAGCGTCAGCCGCACCGTGTCCAACGGCTACGGCGGCGACAGCACTTTGAGCCGCACGGCGGTGTCGGATTATCTGCCCGAGGACGGGGAGATAAGGATAGAGTACAAGCTTCTGAGCGGTCAGGGACTGAGCTATGTGGACCTGGCTAAGACTTACAGGAAATATCTTATGGACGGCGGCCTGGAGGCCGCGAACATCGGCGCGCCGCTGTACTTGAGTATGGTGGGCGGCATATCCGACGTGGAATATACGCTGGGCGTGCCTCACCGCACCGTGGTGCCTGTGACGGACTTTGAAAGCGCGGCGGAAATCATTTCCGACCTCAAGGACAGCGGAGTAAGAGATATCGCCGTCCGATACCGGGGCTGGCAGAAGGGCGGCGATAACACCAAGGTACCCGCCAGCGCCAAGGTGGAGAGACGGCTCGGCGGGATCAAGGCTTTCGGCCGGTTGCTGGACACCGGGGCGAAAATTTTCCCCGAGCTGGAGCTGGTACACTTCTATAAGGGCGGCAACGGCCTCAGCCTGCAGGGCGACTGTGTCAAGGCCCTTTCCGCGGGGGCGGCTTATGTTTACGAGTATGCCGTCAACACCGGCGCCCGGGACGAGGAAGAGGAGCCGTCAAGGCTGCTCGACCCCCGCAAGGCAATGGAGGCCTGGCGGCGCTTCAAGGGCAAGAGCGGTTTTTCCAATATTTCCTTGGGTTCTATGGGCGAGACTGTCACCTCGGAATTTAACAGGGAAGCTCCCATGACAAGGGAGCAGGCGGCGGCTGTATACGGCGAAATAGCCGTTCAGTCCGGCGGAGCCATGGTCAGCGGCGGCAACAGCTATGTGCTGCCGGGAGCCGACTACATATACGCCATGGAGAGCGAAGCCACGGGCTACGATCTGGAGGACGGCTCCATACCCTTTTATCAGATAGCCCTCCACGGACTCCGATCCTACAGCGTTCCGCCCATCAACCTCACTCCCGACACTGACCGGGCAATGCTAAAAGCCCTTGAGACTGGCAGCTCCCTCTGTTACAGCGTCAGCGCGGGCGATGTGTCCGTCACCGGAGACGCCGCGCCTTACGCCTATTTGCGGGACACCATAGTAGCTCAGTGCGCCGAGGCCATGCCCGTCCTGGAGGCGGTTAGCGGCTATGAGATAATCAGTCACGAAAAACTGGGGGAGGATCTGTACAAAACGGGCTTTTCCTCAGGAGCGGTCATATATGTGAACTACGGCGCGGCGGCCGCGAACGCGGAGGGCAAATTCGTGGCGGGAAAGAGCTTTCTGTTTGAGGAGGGGAGATAAATGGCAAAGAAAAAGAAAAGATCCGCCATTGCCCGGCGGCGGGCCAGAAGCGGATTCCTGTTTATACTGCCCTGGCTCGTGGGCCTGATCTTCCTGTTCCTCAGACCGTTGGTAATGGCTTTCTATTACTCCTTTAACAAGGTGCTGATCACTCCCGAGGGGCTGAACTTCCAGTTTACCGGCTGGGAAAATTTTGTCTACAAATTCCGGGACGACATTTACTTCTTCCGGGACGTTTTCTGGCCGGGTCTTTCCAAGTTTATTATCGAGGTTCCGATCTGCGTTATTTTCAGCCTGTTTATTGCGATCATCCTCAACCAAAAATTTAGGGGCAGGACTCTTTCAAGGGCGATATTCTTCCTGCCGGTGATAATCGCCTCGGGCATCGTTATACAGATGCTCCGCAGCTTCGGCCTCGACCCGAGCGCCACGGCGGAGAACTCTTATATCTTCCAGGGCGGCGGCGTGGCCGAGCTGCTGATGAACGCCGGACTGCCGCAGGGCATCTGCGACTTTCTGTCCGAGGTCAGCAACCGCATTTTCGACATAGTATGGATGAGCGGCGTTCAAATAGTACTGTATCTGTCGGGCCTGCAAAGCATCCCCCGCAGCGAGTACGAGGCCGCCGAGATAGAGGGGGCCACGGCCTGGGAGATCTTTTGGAAAATAACGTGGGTGCGCATCTCTCCCATAACTCTCGTAGTCCTGGTCTACTCCCTCATAGACTCCTTTACCAACGTAAGCAATCCGGTTATAAAGTTCGTCTATGAAGAATACTCGATACGGGGCAATCTGGGCGGCAGCAGCGCCTTGGGACTGATGTACTGCCTGATAGCCTTTGTGATAATCATAGCGGTATACGCCTTGGCGTCGCGCAAGGTGTTCTATGTCAATGAAAACTAAGGGGGCGAAAACGTGAAAAAGCTTAAAAAATACGCCTGGGCCCTGTGCCGGTTCCTGCTGATATTCGGCCTCAGCTTCGTTATACTTTACCCCCTGTTACAAACCCTTTCCAAGGCCTTTATGCCCACGGAGCAGTACTCGGATCTGAGCGTGGTCTGGATACCCCTGTCTTTGACATTGGACAACATCAAAAACGCCGTTGAGTCCCTGGACTACTTCCACTCTCTGTGGCTGACGGTGACGCTCTGCGTGTCCTCGAGCCTTTTGCAGCTGGTGAGCTGCTCCCTGGCGGGCTATGGCTTCGCAAGGTTCAAGTTCCCCCTTCGGGGCCCGCTGTTCTTGCTGGTGATACTGACCATAATAATCCCTACTCAGATAATTTTCCTGCCCACTTTCATGGAGTACCGCTTTTTTGACTTCTTCGGACTGGGCCGCCTTATCGCCCTTTTCACAGGGGAAAATTATGTGGAGTATACCTTTAACCTCATCAATACCCGCGCCACCTTTTGGATACCCTCGATATTGGGAGTGGGCCTGCGCAGCGGATTGTTCATTTACATCTTCCGTCAGGCCTTCCGCAATATACCCACGGCCCTTGAGGAGGCCGCCGAGATCGACGGCTGCGGCCCGCTGCGCACCTTTACCAGCGTAATGCTCCCCAACGTCAAAACCTCGGCAATAACGGTGTTCTTGTTCTCTATGGTGTGGCACTGGAACGAGTATACCCTGACGCGCACCTTCTTCCCCACAAAGAACGCCCCCCTGGCGGTCAAGCTTAAAACGGCTATCGAGGCCCTTCAGGCGGGGAACGACACCAGGTTCGACGTGTCCTTACAGATGGGCGTCAGCTATGCCTCGGTCCTGCTGTTCCTGCTGCCGATAATACTGCTGTACATTTTCGCTCAGCGGTATTTCGTGGAGGGAATCGAGACTACTGGTATAACCGGTTAAGGAGGAAAATTATATGAAAAGAATCATTCTTATCCTTACCGCGGCGGCCCTGCTGCTGTCCTCCTGCCAATACTCCAACAGCTCCCGATCCTCGGCCATCCATTCCGACCCCTTCGAGACTAGCCTGTTGGAGGTGGAAAGCTTGGAGGAGCCAAACGTCACAATGGATATTTACTGGCCGTTCGAGCAAAAGGTCGCCGCCGGAGACGTTTACGCGCAGGAGGCTATCGACGCTTTTGAAAAAAAGTTCGGCGGAAAGGTGACTGTGAATGTTATAGGCTTTAACGCCGGCATTGAAGTGATGCAGCGCAATCTGGCCAGCGGCGATGTCAGCGATCTTTTGTTTGTGGACGGCAACATCACCTTCCCCAAATACGCTCTTTATAGCTACATAATGCCGGTGACAAAATACGTTGAGCATGACCTGGGGAGCAAGTGGCTGGACGAGCCGAGCATGAACAATTTCAAGTTCGACGGCGAGTACTACGGCTTTACAAACTATATCGTGAACCAGCCCTATATTATCGCCTATGATAAGGCCCCCTTTGTGGACAATAACCTGCCGACGCCGGTGGAGCTTTACGAGGCGGGGGAGTGGACCTGGGACAAATTCCTGGAATACGTGGATTTCTTCACCTCGGACACAAATCTGGACGGCAAGATCGACCGCTGGGGCTTAGGCCCCCGGTACAAGAACCAAAACTTCGGATACGCGGGCGGCGCGATTCCGATTATCGAATTGGGAGACGGACGTATTGAGAGCAACTTTGACACTCCAATAATGCGCCAGTATTTTGACTTTGTGCGAAAGCTCCAGCGTATCCAGTCCCGCAGCGCCACAAATGACGGCTGGCTGGGAGCTGGCGGCGTTATGTATTCCGAGGCGGGTCTGGCGCAGATAGGACTTGTGGATGGAGAGGACGGTCAGATCGCCGACCCTAACCACGACTTTGTTCCCATACCCAGCGCCGACGGCTCGCTGCCCACAACTCCCGTTTGGGATACGGCTCTTGTCATACCCAACGGCAGCCGTAACCCCCAGGGAGCGGCGGTGCTGGCGGCCATGATAATGGAGGTCAAGGAACGCCGGGTCAACGAGGAAAACATTAAAATTTACACTCCCGAGCAAATGAACCGCTACAACGAGATGATGACCAGCATCATCCCCCAGCGCAAGGGCAACGACGTCTATACCGGCGTGACCACCAACTACGGCGACGGCGAGGCCATGAACGGCTCTCCCGCGGCAACCATAATCGAAACCTATCGGGGCGTAGTGAACAGCGAGGTGGCGGCCTTCAACAAAATATTTGAGAAATAGCGCAATATACAAAGAACGGGGCTGTAAAAAAATGGCGCAGACCGTCCAAGGGCTGAATGACTTAATTTAAGGCAATTATAGCATTGTGTAATCGCTTTACAAAAACTGAACAATGCATTAATGTAGAAAATTCGCCCTTACGAGCGAATTTTCTCATTTTATGCCCTTGGACTACGAACGAAAATCACCGCTCGGCGTACCTGTGTACGCCGTCGGGAGGGCTTTCTCGGCGGCAGGCTTCGCCTGCCGCCTGCGAGAGCTGATTTTCGTTTGTTCTGCACGATTTTTTTTGACAGCCCCCGCTCCTTCAGATTACATAGTGAGTTTTTTTTACAGCACCTTTCTGTGCTTTTATCTCTCGTTCGGAAACCTCATTCGGAGACCTTTACGAATTTTTTCCTGTACTCCAACGGCGTCATGCCCGTTCCCAGCTTGAACAGCCGGGAAAAATGGCTTGGAGAAGTAACGCCGATGGACTCGCCGATCTCCTCCATGGACATATTTGACGTTTGCAGCAGCCGCCGGGCCACGTCGATCTTGTAGTCTATGATGTACTGCTTGGTGCTTTTGCCGCAGACGGTGTTAAAGACAAGGGTCAGATACCCCCGGGATATATTGAGGTGGTGGGCGATCTCGGAGACGTTTATCCCCTCGGATATATGAACCTGGATATAGGTCACGGCCTGCTTGAAATAGTTCTCAAGCGGTATTTCGGCCCGCTCCACCTCTTTGGCGAGGGTCGCGGCCAGCGCCCAGAAGGCTCCGGTAAGAGTGTACTCGTCGGCGCTGCCCAACGAGACTAAGTCCTTGAGCGCCTTGCCCAGTTCTCCGCTCTCGTCGTCATATATGGGATTTTCCGCAGAAAGTCCGCAGTCCCTGAGCAGAGCTTCCACCTTTTCGCCGTAAAATTCCACCCAGCGGTACTCAAAGGGATCCAAACGGTCCGCCACGTAGATCGAAACCACGTTTGGCGTTATGAGAAAGGCCTGGCCGGCCCGAACCTCGAAGCTTATGTCGTCGCCGGTGAAAACCCCCTTGCCCGAATACACATAATGCATCAGATAGGTCTGCCGGGCATATTTGGGTTCATAAAAGCCCGGCGCGCACTGGCGGTAGCCATACTGGATAACATTGAAATCACGATTGGTCTGATTGCTGTTTATGTAATTTACATGGTTATGCATAAGGGCCTTCACCTTCCTTTGGTATTACTTTACCAAAAAAAATTGATTTTGTCAATCGCTTTTAAAAATTTTTTTCAAAAATGTACACTAAAATTGCATTTATGAAAAAAAGCGGCGCGTTAAAAAAGTCGATTTTGTTATACAGTTTGACCTTGGAAAAAGCTGGAGAAAATCGGGGTTTTATTGAGAGTATTGTTATATGTTATGACGATATAATTATATTTACAGCTATTAAAAAATTATTGTATAATTGTTATATAATAAGATAAATGTATATTATTGAAATCGGCAAGGAGGATAATTTATGAAAAAGCTGATGAAAAATGTTTTTGCCCTACTCACGGCGCTGACTCTGGCGCTTACGGCGCTGCCCCAGGCGACTCTCGCGGCGCAGAGGTCGATAGACGATATCCTGGCTGACGCTTTTGTGCTGGATTTTGAAGGTAATCTGCCCACAGGCGTCAAAGCCGAGGGCAATGTGGAATATGTGGAGGGCGTGTCAGGCCGGGCCGCAAAATTCGACGGCAACGGCTCCTACCTTACTCTGCCCGACAATTTTAACGCCGGAGTAACCGACTTCACCGTGGGTATGTGGGTACGCTTTGACGGCCTGACTCCCGATGTGTGGCAGCGGGTTTTTGACATCCACGGCGTCGGCCACCGGACTATGTACTTTGGTATGTGGCAGTACAATCAGGGCAACAATGTGCGTTTCGGAATAGAGGACGACGAGGGGGAGGAACACGCCAGCGCCTTCGGCGTTTTCGAACTGGGCAAGTGGGTCAATTACACCATCACCCAGAGCGGCGACACCCGTACTCTTTACATAAACGGCCGGGAGGCCGCTACCTCCGGAGCCACTAACACCGCCGACGCTATCGGCGCGACGGTCAACAATTACATCGGCCACAGCATATACAACGGCGTACCCACCGCCGATCTCAACGGCGCGGTGGATGAGTTCTTCTTTGCCAAGGAGGCCATGACCTCCGATCAGGTCTTGGAGCTGGCTATCCGAAATATGGACGACGAGCAGGCGGTAGATGCCCACGCTTCGCTGACTTATCTGAATTTTAACGGCACAGCCGCCGAAAAAATGTTTGACTACTACGCCTTTGACGACGGCCGCCGCTCCGTATCCTGGAGTTCGAGCCGGCCGGAGCTGCTAACGGTGAACGGAATAACTCCCGGGGCGCAGGTGAGTGAGCTTACCGAGGTCATCCTGACCGCCACGGTCGCGGCGGGAGAGGTTTCAAAGCGGCTGAATTACAGCTTTGTTATCACCCCCGATCTGACGGTGGAAAAAATGTCCATAGAGGACGTTGAGAAGCGGGAGCTTCGCCGGACGAAAGCGGTCAATTACGACACTAAAAAGATATATCTCATAAGAAACACAGTCACCGGCCAGTATCTTTCCCAAAGCGGCGACGCTCTGGCCATGACCGACGACAGCTCCGCCCAGGAGGCTAAGTGGAGACTGGCGGAAAGCTCTCACAAAAACGCTTACGCGGTTTTCAACGTCTCCGACGGCCTCTGCCTTGACGTTTTGGACTTCGGGAACCTGCCCGGCACCCAGGTGCTGCTTTATAGGGGCGGCAAGGGCATAAACGAGGACTGGTATTTTATAGATATGGGCGGCGGCGTCGCCATACTGAACTATAACGGAAACAATTTCTTTAACGCCGAAAACGGGGTATTCTCCATTGAGAGCCTGAAGGACGCTCAGAGCTGGGAGCTGATAGAGACTGAAAGAGGAGTCCGTCCCATAGGACGCTTTGTGGACGACGAGTCCGGCTCCAGCAATTATGAGACTATGAAGGAGGGCGTGTTCTATACGCTTAAGCGCAGCGGAAGCTATATGTCCACCGACGTGAACGGCAACCTTTGCGCCTCGGGCTACAACGGCGATAAATCCCAGTGGTTTTTGACAATGGTAGCCGACAAATTCTACACTATCACCAACAAGGCCGACAACAAAAACCTGAACATAAACCGGGCTTCCATTGACCCTGGCGCGGGGGTTATAACCTATGACCGCGGCACGGCTCAAAACGAACAGTGGGCCTTTATTGAGTCTGAAGGCGGCTACGCCATTACCGGCGCGGCAAACAAGAATTACCTCTGCGGCTATAGCGGGAGCTTCCGCATGGAAACCTCTCCCCAGGTGTGGACGGTCGAGGAGGTCGGCGCCGCCGCCGGCGACGGCGGCAAACAGGTAAGCCCCCTCATCACCGACTATCTGCCTGAAATAACCGAGACCGTAGACGCGGCTACCGGTTTTATCCATCCCGGCATTACGGTCAATGCCGAGGATATACGCCGTATGCAGCGTCATGTTCGGGCCGGAGACGAACCCTGGGCCAGCGCGTTCAACACCTTGGCGGCCATATCGAGCTCCAGCTTGAATCCCCGCATCCATGCCTGGGACGGCGACGGCGACACCACTAAGCTTGTGGTTGAGACAAGGCTCAAAAATCTCCGCACCGACGCGGGTACTGCCGCGAATCAGGCGCTGATGTATGTTATAACCGGCAACGAGGCTTACCGTACAAACGCCATGAATATAATCCGCAAGTGGTCGGAGCTTCGGGACGTTTACGCGACGTTGGGCAGCGACCGAATAGATCACGGCGCGATAGCCTACAAGATGAGCTTTGCCGCCGAGCTTATGAAGTACAGCTCCACCGACGTTCCCGAGCTTGTCTGGACCGCCTCGGACAACAGTATGTTCGTGGGTATGCTGGAAACCATTAATCCTAAGCACAACAGATTTTACCATTGGATGAATCAGCACGGCATCTGTAACGAGGGTACCATGGCCAGCGCCATTTTCCGCAACGACTTTGAGCAGTACAAGACCGCCGTGGTCCGCACCACGGTCAACCCCGAGGGCGGCGGAGAATCCGCCGTCGCTGGCGGCGCGATAGTGCAGGTGTTCAAGCTCATAAGGCAGGACGAGATGCTGGGCGAGGATCTGGACGAGCCGGTTATAGCCCATATTGAGATGGGCCGCGATATGGGCCACGCCTACGGCAATAACGCCGCCCTCAGTACCTGCGCCATGATGACGCTCAAGCAGAACACCCTGGTTGACCCGGTAACCGGCGAGTACACCGCCGCCGACAACGGCGTGAACGTCTTTGAATACGCCGACCACAGGCTGCTGGCGGGCTGCGACATTATTTCCCGTTACAATTTGGGCCTGGACGTGCCTTTCCCCAGCGTTGACGTGGGCGGCTACTACTATGGCGACATAAATGACACCAACCGCGGCAATCTCTATCAGGCCATAGGGCCGGTGTACTGCTACTACAAATACATTGCCAAGGCCGACATGGCGGACGAAAGACTCAAATATGTGGCCAAGGCCTATGAATCTCGGTTCCCCGAGGGACAGAGCGAGGACAATATCGGTCTTTCGACCCTGCTGTATACGCCTGACGAGGCTATTATGGATAAGCTCCCCATTCAGGACACCAGCTCCACCGACACCTGGCAAAGCGAGTTCTTCACCGCCGTCAATTATGGCAGCGTTACGGCCATGGAGGAGGAAGGAGTTTCGTTCGCCCGGGTGAGCCTGGCGGGGGACGGCTCCCGTTTCGCGCACACCACCGTATTTTACGCTCCCGCCGCCCAGAGCAAGGTGCGGCTCAGGGTGCGGACCCACGGCGAGGTCAAGGTGACTTTGACAAACGAGCATCTGATGTACGCTCCCTTTGTGGAGGCGATAATCCCCGACACCATGGGCGAGTGGGAGATCGTGGAATTTGACCGTCAGAGCGAGGCCACTCTAAACCAGCGCATAATGTTCTTCACCTTCGAGGGCGACGGC
>CANQKL010000036.1 GCA_947624455.1 uncultured Clostridia bacterium | reverse complement strand
AAAAACGGCAATTTTGTGAGCCTTCACGATTTTGCCGGCCGAATGACCGGCCCCGATATGAACAAGCGTGGGGTTGAGGGCCTGATAAAAAGCGGCGCCTTTGATTCCCTGCCCGGCACGCGCTGGCAGAAGCTTGCCGTATACGAGCAGGTTCTGGCCGCCGCTTCCCGCAGCGCAAAGGACAATATCGTCGGTCAGCTTTCATTTTTTGGCGAGGAGGAAGATAAGGCCGATGTGTTCCCCAATATACCTGACAGGGGCAACAGAGAGCTGTTGGATATGGAGCGGGAGGCCACGGGAATATATATTTCGGGGCATCCGCTGGACGAATACCGAAGCGCGATAAACAGTCTCGGCCTTCCGGGGATTGCTTCTATAACCGCCGAACAGGATGAAAGGGAGATAAACGACGGCGACATCGTCACTGTGGCCGGCATAGTTTCATCGCTCAGGGAAAAGCTCACTCGCAGCAATACCATGATGGCGTATCTGCGTCTTGAGGACTTTACCGGCGGCATCGAGGTGATCGTTTTCCCCAAGCTTTCCGCCGAACGCGGTGAAATACTGAGGGAAAACAGTATAGTTACCGTTACTGGCAGGGTGGATATCAAAGAGGAAGAAAGCCCCAAGCTAATCATGGAGTCAGCCGCCCCATTCAGCGCCGGTACCGTAAAGGACCCTCTGACAGGAGAAGTCCATCGGGACGAGGTGACGGGCTGCCTGGAAATAACTCTCGAATTTCGTGAAATGGCCGCTTTGGAACGTATACGCGGCGCTGTTACGGCGGCGAAGGGCGACATACCCATAGTTATCACCACGCCCCGGCAGCGGATAAAGGCTTTGCCGAGATATAATTGCAACGGGAGCGAAGCCCTTGTTTCGATGATAAATCGTATTGTTGGCCGAGAATGTGCGGCAATGAAGTAGGCAATATGAATAAATCGTAAATAAATTGAAAAAAAACAGTTGATTTTTTCATCCGAATGGTGTATAGTAAAGTAAAGTCATTACGAGTACGAGAAAGAAAGGTCTGTAATTTAAATGTGGACAGTCGTTTATATAGCCAAGAATAATGAGCTTGCACAGAAGCTTAGATCGGCTCTCTATGACCGGAATATTTTAGTTATGATTCGTGCCATCAATAGGGACGCTTCAACAGGCTATGAAATATTGGTCCCTGGCGCCGAGGTGGAGGAGGCCCTTGGCATTATAATCGACGAGGTATGATTTTAGAAAACGCCGCCGTAAAAATGGGACTGGAAGCCTTAGTTTAAGGAAAATTTTATGTAATCAGTCGATAAAATAATGCATTAATGTAGAAAATCCGCCCCCATGGGCGGATTTTCTAATTGTGTGTTATGACGGGGGATGTTTTTTTAGTCCGGCCTCGGGCCTGCGGATAAAGGAGCGGGTTTTTGCAGTCCTCTTTATTTATCGTACTTGTCCCAGTTTTCAAACAGGTGAAGCTCCGCTTCCACCGATTCGCCGGGTATCACCACGGAATCTATGGTGTCGAAGCGTATCCTTTCGGTCACAGGGTAAGGGTAACAGACATCTTCGCCGTTAATAAAGCCAATCTGGCTTGATGGAACGGACTTGCCGCAATTTTGGCAGACAAATTCGCCGTTTTCATCATCATATTCAAAATAGTTCTTGCCCGAGCCGACGCACAACTCGCTGGCGTCGAAGGCGGTGCGTATTGTTCCGTCCCTATCCCTGATGGCTATTACGCCCAGCTTTGTCCCGTCATATTTTACCGGAAAAAAATTAACGCCGTAATTGATTTTTTGATTGGGTATGAGTAAGTTGTCGCCCTTTTCAAGAGTAATGAACTGGGGGCGGGAGGCTTGCTCCTTCCGAATGGCCATAAATATGCCGGCGGCTATGACCGCCAAAGTCAACGCTATGGCGACCGCGCTAATGGCCTTGAAGCCAGTTTTGGACAAGCCGCCCATTTTTTTAGCCATAAAAGACCCTCCTTTTCGCGATGTATATTTATATTTTATAACAAAACATCAGCTCTGTCAACAATATTTTTTGGCTAAATGCAAGTGATGAAAAGTTTAAGCAAAGGCTTTATAACCCTGAAAGAGCGATAAAGGACGTGTCCCCGCTAAGAGTTTCCGCTTAGCGAGGCCGCGCCCTTTTTAAGTTAATTATTCAAAGGTGAATACCTGGCGCTTGCTTGAGTCGCGCTGCTCCTGAGTGATAGTGCCGTCGTCGTTGTAGGTGAGATACAGATTGGAATGTTTCATCTTCAAAAGATAGCCGTTTCCGCTCTCCTCTCTGTAGAAGCACTGGTTGTCATTTTTGGAAAGGGTCCAGGTAATGAGCTGACCGCCAGCCTCGGTATTGCCGCCGGAAATGTCGATGGCCTTGCCCGAGGCGGTATCGACGATGGTGTAGGCGTCGCCTACCTGTACGAGCATCCAGCTTGTAGCCTTTGCTCTGTCGTCGGTAACTACCAGGCCGTCGTCAGTGTTGTTGATATGCTTGCCGGTTCCGTCCACACCTATGGTGTAGTATTCGATCTCGGCAGCCTTTTCAACAGGTTTGATCTCCCATACGGCGGAATCGGCGTTCTGGCACACGTATGGCTTAAAGTCGTCGCCCACGCCGACGGTCATAGCGTCAACGCCCAGGTTGTAACGCTGGCACATAAGCTTGTAGCCGCCGTCAGCCTTGATCAGCCGGAACCTATCGTCAACTGCCCACTCGCCGCCGTACTGGGTGAGTTCCTTACCGCAAAGGGCGCTGGTATGGAGCTGAATGGGAATACCGCTGTTCTTGTTGGTGAATTTTACAAGACCGCCAAAGTTTTCAACGCTGAACTTTTGGTTGTCCGCGCCTGTGTACGGCTCGAGAACGACCCTGGCCTGATTTTCTGTGGAGGCGTTCTCAACGGTCCAGGAAAGGCCGCTCTTAGGATCGGTAATGCTGTAATACTGGCCCATATCCAGCTCAAGGGCGGTCTCAACGTCGCCGTAGGCGTCAATCTTAGCCTTGATGTCAAGGATAAACTTCTCATCTTCGGCGAACTGTGCAAAATGCACCTTGTCGGCCCTGTAAAGCAAGCCCTTGAGTACCTTGAGTCTGTTGGGATAAACCTGGGGAACAGCCGTCTCGGTGTCCTTGTCGAGGGTGGTGAGGTAAAGCCTGTGCATCTCGGCCAGATCCTCGGCCTGATTGTTGGAGCCGTAGCCGGAAACGGGGATGGCGTCCATAGCCTCGGCCCACTCCCAGATACGCATATCCTCAAGCTGGTTGGTGTCAAGAATGTGACCCAGCTCGTGGGCGAGAGTCTGGATAACCTGAGACTTGTTGGGCTTCCAGTTAAGGCGCGCCCAGATGGTGTCGCCGCCGCCGTTATAGTTGTTGGCGTTGTCGCCGTTCTTCCAGATAAGGCGGTGTACATACTGTCTGATGGCATAGGGGAAAGCGCCGAGGGCTTCGATCATTTTCTCGACCATATCGGAGTTTTCCTCATTGCTGACCATGGTGAACTTGTGGATAGTTCCGGGAACGTCGCCGTCCATCTCTACCTCATAGAGCCAGCACTTCTCTCTTGCGCCGCGCCAGATGTCGTAATTTTCGTCCACAGACGTAGAGACGATCTTATAGGGAGCGCAGGACTGATCGGCCTTGTCGCCGCTCACCTGGAAGTAAGCGGTGTAAGCCATGACTGTTTTGAGCATCGAAGCCTGAAGCTCGGGAGAGGCGGCGGCAAAGCCGTTCTCGGTGAGATAGCTTTCGGCGGAGTTAGCTACGGTGTAGCAAGCGGGAAGGCCGCCGAACATATAACGCCGGAAGCCATCCTGCTCCGCGGGGGAGAGGAGCTTGAAGCCCTCGGAATTAATTACGCTCTTGAGCAGAGACTCGCCCTTGACGTTGACGGTCCACTTCTGGAAATCGCTTCCGGTGTGATCCGCCTGAACGATCGCGTCGCCGCTGGCGTCCATATACAGACCGGAGTGCTGTACGCGAAGCTCATATACGCCGGGAGTTACCTCTTTGAATTCCCACTGCTGGTTTCCGCCGCCGTTGGTACTGTACACGATGAGAGCGGTACCGGCGTCCTTAGAGGCGCTGGGTACGTCTATGCTCTTGCCGCTGGCCATGTTGGAAATGTTGTAGATTCCATCGCCCATTTTGCCAAGACGCCAGTAAACATCGTTGCTCTCAGGCGCGTTGACGGTGGTGAGGGCTGCGCTGTCGTCATGGGAAAAATCTACCGTGGCGAGAAGCCGGCCTGTCCCAACGTTGGTAATGGTGTAATACATACCGCCCAGATCGCCGGTAACGGCGGGGGTGGTAATAGTAACGGTCTGAGTCGCCTGATCCCAGGCAACGTCCTTGTTAAAGGCGTTGGCAATAGCTCTTACGGGCAGGAACACGCTGCCGCCAAGATTCTGGACGGGAACGACCTTGCCGTTAGCGTCGGTGGGGGTGAAGAGCTTGCCGTTGATGTAGATCTGGATATCCTCGCCGGCCGCAGCGTCAACGACGCCGCCGATGAAAACGGTGCGGGTATTGCCGTCCCATTCAACGTCAAAGTTAAAGGCGTTGGCAATGGCCCGGACGGGCAGATAAGTCGTGCCGTCGATGGCGAAAGGCTTCACAGCCTCGCCGTTGACATTGGTGGGTTGAATTTTCGTCCCGTCCACAATGACGGAAATAACTCCATCAGCCGCCATTACGGGTACGAACGCCAATACCATCGCGAGAGCGACGATAATGGCCATGACTTTTTTCATAACGATTACCTCCATTGTATGTTTTTTAACGAAAAATTTCGTTATATTTATTTTATCACACTTAAATATTGTTGTCAATATCCTGAAATAAAAAAGAGACTTAAAAAATAATAACTCGCTATGTGACTTGGAGACATAGGGGATGTCTAAAAAATCGTGCAGAACGGCGTCGGAACAAGCGTTGCCGAGCTTGCGACGACATAGGTCTGCACGATTTTTATAGCCTCCGTAAGATTGTTAATCAGGAATATCTCCCAGCCTCTTTTTGTAAATGAGCTTTAGGAAAACGCCGCAGAGGGCGAGAGACACAAACTCCGCAATGAGAAAACTCCACCAAACGGCGCTGACCTTACCGGTCAGGGACAAGAGCCAAGCCGTCGGCAGCAGCACTACCAACTGACGCGCCACGGAAATTATGAGACTTAAGGTTCCGCTGCCTAAAGCCTGGAACACGCTGCTGGAGATTATGCTGAAGCCCGCGAGCAGAAAGTGCAGGCTGATGATGCGCAGAGCGGGAACGCCCAGCTCCAGCATGGTCGGGCTGGCGTCAAAGAGGTTCAGCAGGGCGGGACTGAAAAACTGAAAGATCAAAAAGCCCAGGAACATCATTGAGACCGCGTAAACCACGCTTAGCTTAATAGTCGCGGTTATACGGCTCTTTTTCCGAGCGCCGTAGTTGTAGGCTACAATGGGTATCATACCGTTGTTCAGGCCGAAAATGGGCATAAATATGAAGCTCTGGAGCTTGAAATATGCGCCAAAGACTGAAACGGCGGTTTCACCCACCTTCTCGAAGCCCAGCAAAATCTGGTTCATGGTGTAGGTCATCACCGAACCGATGGCTACCATGAGTATAGACGGAACGCCGACGGAATAAATCCGCTTGATAACCCGGGCCTTGGGCCGCAGACCTTTTAAAGTCAGATGCACCTCATGGTTGAATTTTAGGTTGCAGATCACCGCCACGACCGCCGCCACGCACTGACCTATGACCGTAGCCGCCGCGGCTCCGGCGACGCCCATTCGGGGAGCGCCGAAATAGCCAAAAATGAGAATTGGATCAAGGATGATGTTTATAAGAGCCCCCGAAAGCTGTGTCCACATGGTAAAGAAAGTTTTTCCCGTGGCTTGGAGCAGGCGTTCAAAGGTTATCTGCACATATATCCCCAGGCTGAATATGGAGCATATGCTCAGATATTGTGTGCCGTATTCCACTACATTGGCTGTGGCCTTCTGAGTCTCGAAGAACAACCGCGCCCCGAAGAGTCCGAAAATAAGGAAAACTACATAGCTGCAAAGGGCGAGAAACACGCCGTTGCCAGCGGCGGCGCTGACGTTTTCGCTGTCCTTTTCGCCCAAACTTTTACTGAGCATGGCGTTGATGCCCACGCCCGTACCCGTGGCCACGGCTATCATCAGGCTTTGTACCGGGAAAGCCAGAGACAGGGCCGTAAGTCCGTCCTGGGAAAAGTGCGATACGAATACGCTGTCCACCACATTGTACAGCGCCTGCACCAGCATGGACAGCACCATCGGCGCGGCCATGGTCAGCAAAAGCCGGTTTACCGGCATCGTACCCATTTTATTTTCTTTAGTAACAGTGTCTGTCATTAAAAAGATCCTTCCTTAAGCTTTGTAGATATATTGTATATTATATATCTTGTCCATATATATTGCAATATACAATATTTACAAATTGTACACGGTCTTTTAATTGACATAGGGTCAAATGTGTGTTAAAATAAGTCTCATAAATAAAATACATAAAAACGAAAGGAATTGAAAAAATAACATGGAACAGGTCTATGAAAAATTTGTTGACTTCACTCTGGACGACAAGGGCATTTTGACGGATATAAATTTCAAAAACACTGACAGCTTCAACTTTGCCTTCGACGTGGTGGACGCTATGGCGGAAAGGAACCCCGACAAGGAGGCGCTGGTCTATGTTTCCAACGACAAGAAGTGCCGCCGCTTTACCTTTAAGGAAATGAGCGAGTATTCGAGCCGAGCGGCTAACTATTTTGAGGTTCTGGGCATCCGCCCCGGAGATAGGGTGATGCTGGTACTCAAGCGTCATTATCAGTTCTGGTTCGCTATGCTGGGTCTGGCCAAAATGGGAGCCATCGCTATTCCCGCCACAAATCTGCTGGTGAAGCACGACTTTGAATATCGCTTTAACTCAGCTATGGTAAGGGCAATGATCTGCACCTCCGACGGAGACGTGGCCGATCATGCCGAACAGGCAATGTGTGAAACGGGCCGCGTGGATATTCGGATGATAGTGGGCGGCGAAAGGGAAGGCTGGCACAGCTTCGACGAGGAAATAGAAAAATGCTCTCCCATTTATAAAAGAAGGGAAAGCAGCCCCAAGGGCGACGACCTGATGCTTATGATGTTCACCAGCGGCACCACCAAATATCCCCGCATCGCCGCCCACAGCCACAAGTACCCTCTGGGTCACTTTGTGACGGCGAAGTTTTGGCACAATAACAGCCCTGACGGCCTCCATTTCACCATCAGCGACACCGGCTGGGGAAAGGCCCTGTGGGGCAAGCTTTACGGACAGTGGCTTTGCGGATCGTCTATTTTTGTGTACGATTACGACCGCTTCAAGGCCGAGGAAATACTGCCCCTGTTCAAGGAGTACGGCATAACGACCTTTTGCGCTCCGCCCACCATGTACCGCTTCTTTATCAAGGACGATCTGAGCAAATATGACCTCAGCTCTATAACTTACAGCAATACCGCTGGCGAGGCGCTTAATCCCCAGGTCTATTACGATTGGAAAAAGGCCACGGGCCTGGATATAATGGAGGGCTTCGGTCAGACGGAAACTACTCTTACCGTCGGCACCCTTGTGGGAATGGAGCCGCGTCCCGGCTCAATGGGTAAGCCTGTCCCCGGATATAATGTGGATATTGTGGACGCCGAGGGCAATTCCTGTCCTGTGGGCGAGACTGGCGAGATAGTCATTTACACCGGAGAAAGCCTCCCCTGCGGACTGTTCACCGGCTATTATCTGGATCGTGACAGCACCGAGGCGGTTTGGAAGGACGGCGTCTATCACACTGGCGATACGGCTTACCGCGACGGCGACGGCTATTACTGGTACGTGGGACGGACCGACGACATCATCAAGTCCAGCGGATACAGGATTGGCCCGTTTGAAATAGAAAGCGTTATAATGGAGCTGCCGTATGTGTTGGAGTGCGCCATAACCCCTGTGCCAGACCCTATACGCGGACAGATAGTCAAGGCGACCGTCATCCTTGTGGAGGGCCAAACGCCCAGCGAGGAGTTAAAGAAGGAAATACAGAACTATGTAAAGAGGCAGACCGCCCCCTATAAATATCCCAGGGTCGTAGAGTTCGTAAAGGAAATGCCCAAGACTATCAGCGGAAAGATCCGCCGTGCAGAAATCAAACGCATGGATATAGAAAAATATAAGAGGAGTTGAAATATATGAACGACGAAAAGATTTTTGACACCGAGGTGTTGGAGGACGACGAGCAAAGCCAGAACATGAGGATGGATTTTTATCGCAGGCTTAGGATGAAGATAGACGACTATATTGAAAAGCATCCCGCCTGCGGCATGGGCAAATATTTGGCCGCGGTACCCGATGTGTTTTACCTGCTGATAAAGCTGGTGGCGGATCCCGACGTCCCGGTCAGCGCCAAGGCGAAGCTTGGGGGCGCGATGCTGTACTTTATCTCACCGCTTGACCTTGTGCCGGACTTTTTGCCGGTAGTGGGCTGGATGGACGACCTTATCGTGGGCGTGACTCTGCTCAACCGGGCCATTGACGACGTAGATCCGGCCATAGTGGATAACTACTGGCTGGGCGAGGATAAAATATACGACTTTATAAAAAACGTCATTGACAAGGGCGACAAGCTGGTTGGCACAAAGATATGGAACAAGCTGAAAAAGCTGTTTGAGAGCAAGAACAACGGCTGACATAGACACGCGGGAAAGGGGGTGGATATATGGCGTCGGAGCAAATTGAAGAAAAGCTTAAAAAGCTGCCTGACTGTCCGGGCGTGTACCAGATGAAGGACAAAAATGGCGCCATAATTTATATCGGCAAGGCAAAAGTCCTCAAGAACCGAGTCCGCCAGTACTTCCACTCCTCCGCGGGCCATAATGTCAAGACCCAGCTAATGGTCAGCCATATAGATGATTTGGATTACATTATCTGCGACAGCGAGATGGAGGCTCTCGTGCTTGAAAGCAACCTTATCAAGGAATATAAGCCTAAGTACAACATACTCCTGAAGGATGACAAGCATTACCCTTATATCAAGCTGACCCTCAACGAGGATTATCCGCGCATACTTTATGTCCGCCGCATCGAGAACGACGGAGCCCGCTACTTTGGCCCTTACCCGGCGGGCTTTTCCGTGCGGGAGACCTTTGACCTTCTAAAAAATATCTTCCGTATAGCGCACTGTAAAAAGCAGTTCCCACGTGATATCGGCAAGGAACGGCCCTGCATCTATTATTCCATGGGCAGGTGCATGGCGCCCTGTCAGGGCAATGTAAGCAGCGAGGAATACAAGAAGCTGTTCCTTTCAATCGCCGCCTTTATGGAGGGCAAGGATCAGGAAGTGATCGACGGGCTGACCGATGAAATGTACAAGGCGTCGGAAAATCTGGAGTTTGAAATGGCCGCCGCCCTGCGGGACAGGATACAGTCGGTAAAGGCCCTGAGCCAGCGGCAGAAGGTCATTTCAGACAACGACGCCGACATGGACGTTTTTGCCCTTGCGGCCGAGGACGGCCTCAGCTGCGTCGAGGTCTTTTACATCCGGCACGGGAAGCTTATCGGCCGAGACAGCTTTGACGTGTCAAATTCAGCTTCCGACAGCGGGGAGACGCTGGAGAGCTTCGTTACCCAATATTATCGCGGAGAGTACTATATACCAAAGATGATACTCCTTTCCCATGAGATAGAGGACGAAAGGATGCTGGAGCAGTATATTTTTGAACTTAGGGGCAAGCGGACTCAGGTACGCACTCCCCAGCGCGGGGCGAATAAGCGCATAGTGGATATGGCGTTGGAAAACGCTTCCAAGAACATAATGAACATGAAAACGGAAAAGGTAAAGGAGCAGCTCAGAGCTGGCGCGGTCATCGAGCTGGCCCAGGCCCTCTGTCTCGAGGTGGTGCCGGACAGGATAGAGTCCTATGACATCTCCCACACCTCCGGGGCCGACAGCGTGGCCTCGATGGTGGTGTTTGTGAATGGCCGTCCTGCGCGCAGCGAATACAGGCATTTCAAGCTTGATCCCGATATAGGCAATAACGACGCGGCTTCCATGCGTCATGTTTTGAACCGGCGTTTCACGCATGAAAAAAGAAAGGGAGACGGCCATTTTGCCCAGCTGCCGGATTTGATACTTATGGACGGCGGCATAGGACAGGTTCACGCCGCCCAGGAAGCGCTCGACGAACTGGGCCTCGATATCCCCGTGTTCGGCCTGGTGAAGAACGACAAGCATCGGAGCCGGGGAGTGGTGGGGGATTTTGGAGAGATAACCCTTCCGCCCCAGGGCAGCGCTTTCCGTCTCACGGCTCAGGTGCAGGATGAGGTTCACCGCTTCGCGATCGAATATCACCGCAAGCTCAGAAATAAGCACATCGCGGAGAGCGAGCTTGACAGGATACACGGCATAGGCAAAGCGAGAAAGGCCGAGCTGATCAGACAGTTTAAGGGCATTAACAATATAAAAAAGGCTGATCCTGCCGACCTTTGCAGGGTCAAAGGGATAAGCCGGCCTCTGGCGGAGGCCATATACGCTCATTTCCACGGAGAAAATGACCAGACGTGAACTTCCAATTAAAAAAGTTCGGCATTATGCCGAACTTTTTTAATTGTCTTTACTTTCATCGGGACAAAATAAAATCATTGATTGCATTTTTTAGCGAAAGCTCCAGAGGGACAGCCCCCCAAAGCGTGTCAGCTCGGTATGTTCGTGATGCTCTCCTTGTACTGCTGGCGGTACTCGCTGGGCGACATACCCATCTGTTTGCGGAAAATATCGTTGAACCGCTGCTGCGCGCTGAATCCCACATCTATTGCGATGTCGCCGATTTTTTTGTTAGTCTCCTCCAGCAGGGCCTTGGCCTTTTGGATACGGACGCTCAGCAAAAACTGAATGGGGCTGATGCCGTAGTGCTTTTTGAATGCCCGGGCGAAGTGGCTGGTTGATATGTATACATAGTTGGAAATGTCGTCGAGAGAGATGTCGGTGTAATAGTTTTCAAGGATGTAATTTTTGGCGGCCTCCAACAGCTCGTGCAGCTTGTCGCCTTTAGTGGATAGGGAACTTTCCCATTGGGCTTTGAGGCTGCGGCTGAGCCATACGAACAGCTCCATTATCAGCAGGCTTTCCAAAAATTCGCTTGCCTCGTCAGGCTCCTTAGTTTCCTGCATTATTTGCTGCATTATGTTGACTATGCTGCTGCGGTAAATGCTGGACAGGGAAAAGTAGCCGACCGTGTCCGTATCGGATATGAAGTTTAAAAATTCGTCCAAGCTGACCGTGGATATCTTGCTCTCATGTTTTTTAACAAAGCAGAACTTAAGGATCCAGAACTGGCAGGGGTTGCCGCTGTCCATATCCAGCTTGTGGGGGATATGGGGCTTTATGAGCAGGAGGTCATGATTGTGTATGGGTACTATCTTACCGTTTATGTCAAAGTGGGCCCGGGAGGCGTGCTGGACATAGACCAGCTCAAACTCGTCGTGTATACTGTTGGTCTCGACCTGATATCTTCCGTCCATGATCCTTTGCAGGGAGTGGACGACTATTGGCAGTCCCCCCTCCGAATTGATCAGATCCTCCCACAGCTTAGGCATTTTTTCCACAATACCACCGCCTTTATACACATTTTTTATCAATATATAAATATTATAACACAAAAATCTGCAAAAATCAAGGAAAAAATTTTTTTCGTGAAAGAAATTTGTCAGCGTAAGGACTTAGCCATTGCGCTGACAAACAAAATCTATATTTTTCTGCACCGCAGCACCGCCACGGCGACTGCGATCAGTGCGACGCCTACATCGGCGAAAACCGCCAGCCACATATTAGCCACGCCCACGGCTCCCAAAATCAGCACTATGGCCTTGAAGCTCAGAGCGAATGCGATGTTGAATACAGCCGTGCGGTACACCTTTTTGGCAATTCTGACCGCCAGCGGAACCTTAGAAGGCGCGTCGTCCATTATGACGACGTCAGCGGCCTCCATCGCCGCCTCGCGGCCCATGCCGCCCATCGCGATTCCGATATCGGCTCCGCTCAGGGCGGGAGCGTCGTTGACTCCGTCGCCAACAAAGGCCACAGTGCCGTTAAGTTTTTTCACTATATCAAGCTTTTCGCCGGGCAGGACCTGTGAATAAAACTTTGTAATTCCAAGGGACGCGGCGGTTTCCCCGGCGGCCGAAGCGTTGTCGCCGGTTATCATCACGGGCGTTATCTTCATTCGTTTAAGATCGCTTACGGCTGACTTGGCGTCCTCACGAGGAGTGTCCGCCAGGTAAAGGGAACCGATAAGCTCCCCCTCGCGGAGAACGTGGACAGCCGTGTATG
>CANQKL010000035.1 GCA_947624455.1 uncultured Clostridia bacterium | reverse complement strand
AGGCGCTTTATGAAGCTGTGGGCGTGACTGGCCTTGGCTGCGGCTACGATCTCCTCCTCCGACGCGTCGGGACGGCCCATGGCAATGTTGTCCCTGATAGTCCCCGCCCTGAGCCAGGTGTCCTGCAATACCATGCCGTAGCTTCGGCGCAGGCTGCTGCGGGTCATAGCTCTTACGTCCGTGCCGCTGACTGATATTTTGCCGCTGACAGGGTCATAGAACCGCATGAGAAGATTTATCACCGTTGTCTTTCCGCAGCCTGTGGGGCCAACTATGGCCACTCTGCTGCCTGGAGCCACCGATAGGTTCATGTCCTCGATCAGCCTCTGCTCAGGCTCGTAACTGAAATACACATTCTCTAACTCCACCCGTCCGTCGGGTTCGGAAAGCTCCGCCGCGTCCTCGGGGTCTGGAGCTTGAGGCTCCTCCTCTATAAGCTCAAAGATTCTGGCGGCGCAGGCGAGGGCGTTCTGCAGCTCGGTGACTACGCCGGAGATCTCGTTGAAGGGCTTGGTGTACTGGTTGGCATAGCTGAGGAAGCAGGAGAGCTGGCCAACGCTTATGCCGCCGCTGAGGGCGGAAATAGCGCCGGTCAGGCCCACGCCCGTATACACAAGGCTGTTCACGAACCGGGTGCCGGGATTGGTGATGGAGGAATAGAATACCGCCCGGAGGGAGCATTTTTCCAGTCGGTCGTTCACGCCGTCGAACTCCTTTTGCACCTCGTCCTGACGGTCAAAGGCCTGAACTACCTTTTGATTGCCCACCATCTCGTCGATGAGCGAGGTCTGCTCGCCTCGAGTCTCGCTCTGAAGCTTGAACATCGAAAAAGTCATTTTTGCTATAAAAGCCGCCACAAACAGGGAAACGGGGGTTATGAGAATTACGACCAGGGAAATGCCAACGTTGATGGACAGCATGAAGCCCAGCGTCCCCAGTATAGTCACAAGACCGGTAAAGAGCTGAGTAAACCCCATCAGAAGACCGTCGGCAAACTGATCGACGTCGGCTATGACCCTACTGACTATTTCGCCGGTGGGGTGAGCGTCGATATATTTTAAAGGAAGTATCTCGATTTTTTCAAAGGCGTCCCGGCGAATATCCCGAACCACGTTGTAGGTCAGGCGGTTGTTGCAAATGTTCATGAGCCACTGAAAAAGAGCCGTTATTCCCACTATGACCGCGATCTTCAGCAGTATCGCCGCCAGTCCTTGAAAGTCAACGAGTCCCTTGTCCACCGCCAGATCCACCGCGTCGCCCACAAGGATGGGCACATAGAGGGTCAGGGCCACCGACGCAGCCGCGAGGATCACTGACAACCCCAGAAAGAGCTTGTGTATGCCTATATATCTCAGCACCTTGCGCAGGGTCTTAGCTTTGTCCGACATTGGTTTTCTCCCCCCTCCCGAACTGAGACTGATATATTTCCCTGTAAACCTCGCAGCTTTCCATGAGCTGAGCATGGGTACCCATGCCCACGGCGAGGCCGTCGTCCAGCACAATTATCAGATCGGCGTTTTGAATGGAAGCAGTCCGCTGGGACACAATAAACAGTGTGGCGTCCATAGCTGAAAGGGACTTCCTAAGCCGTGCCTCGGTGGCGTAGTCCAAAGCCGAAGCGCTGTCGTCAAGGATAAGTATTTCCGGCCGACGCACAAGGGCGCGGGCTATGGTCAGCCGCTGGCGCTGTCCGCCCGAAAAATTGCCCCCATTTTGTTCTACCGGGCTGTCCAGCCCCTCCTCCTTGGCGGAAATCACGTCGGCCGCCTGGGCCGCCTGAACCGCCCGCGTCAGTTCTTCCTCAGTTGCGTCGGGTTTGCCCCACAGGAGATTGCTCCTTACGGTACCCTTAAACAGCACGGCCTTTTGCGGCACAACGGCCACTTTTTCCCTCAGAGCGGACAATGGATAGTCCGAGACTCGATTGCCATATATCAAAACCTCTCCCTCGGTGGCCTCGTAAAACCGGGGTATAAGGTTCACGAGGGTGGTCTTGCCGCTGCCGGTGCCGCCGATAACGCCCACGGTCTGGCCGGGCTTCACGGCGAAGCTCAAGCCGGAAAGGGAATCGGCCCCGGCGTTTTTATACCGAAATGAAACATTTCTGAATTCTACGGCGTAATCTCCTTTTTCCTCTGGAACGGCCGCCGCGCCGTCCTCAAGGGAGCTTTCGACCTGGAATATCTCCTGCACACGATTGCCGCAGGCTATAGCCCTTGTCACAGATATTATCAGGTTTGCCAATTTTACCAGTTCCACCAATATCTGGGACATATAATTGACCAACGCCACAAGCTCGCCCTGGGTTATGTCGCCGCTGTCCACGCGTAAAGCTCCCCGGTGGATGAGAACAACGGTAGCAAGGTTTACAATGACATAGGTCACCGGGTTCATCAGGCCAGAAATACGGCCTACAAACTTTTGTATGCCGGTCAAGGCCTGGTTTTTTTCGTTGAAGTCGGCTATCTCCCTTTCCTCCTGGCCGAAAGCCCGAATCACCCTTGCGCCTGTAAGGTTCTCCCGGGTGGACGCCAGCACCCTGTCAAGTCCCGCCTGTACCTTTTTATACAGCGGAATACTGACAAGCATTATTCCAAACACTACTACGGACAGGGCCGGTATAGTCACAACAAAGGTCATGGCCGAGGACACGTCGATGGAGAAGGCCATGATCATCGCGCCGAAAACCACTACCGGAGAACGCAGAAAAAGGCGCAGCACAAGGTTGACGCCGTTTTGTACTTGATTTATATCGCTGGTCATAGTGGTGATCAGTCTGCCTGTTCCAAGGGCGTCAAGCTCCGTATACGAGAGGCTCTGCACATGGGCGAAAAGAGCCCGCTTCAATTTGGCCGTGAAGCCTGTCGCCGCTTTAGCCGCAAAGAACTGGGCGGTTATGGAACAGACCAGGCCTATAAGGCCCAGGGCCGCCATGAGCAGACACATCCTGACGATGTGGCTCCGGTCGTCATTGGCTATGCCCACGTCGATTATGCTGGCCATGACAAGAGGGACTAACAGTTCAAAAAAGGCTTCCAGCATTTTGAAAAGGGGAGCAAGAACAGTTTCCTTTTTATAGCTACCCATAAATTTCAAAAGTTTAAACACTTATACTCTCCCCATATTCCTCAAGGATTTCTATGGCCTGCCGCACATATTTTGCGCAGGGCCGCTTTTTATAGTATTCCGGAGTGCGCTCCTCAGGGACGTATGTACCCTCGGGCCGAGTCAGGCCCAAAAGCTCTTTACAAACTATGGAGCCGTTAATTTCCCTGAATTTTGCCGCCAGGTCCTGAATAATCTTGTAATGTGCGCTCTTTGCCTCCCTATCTCCCACCTTATCGCTGCCCCAGAGGAGACCCGCTACTATGAACATTCCGCTGACTGTGCCGCACACCTCTCTCAGTCGGCCCATCCCTCCGCCAAAGGAGCCCGCCAGCTTCAGCAGCTTCGACTCCTCAATGCCAAGCGTATCGGCATAGGCGCAGACCACCGCCTGGGCGCAGTTATAGCCGCTAAGGAAAAGCTTTTCCCCGTATTCAGCGCGGTTTTCCATCATTTGTCCCTCACCACATAAATATGCTGGGTCCGGCGGCGGCAAGCACCACGATCACCAGAGCCAGGAATGTGCCGAGGGCAAGATTGAACGCTACGCCTATGAGAGAAAAGGCCAAGGCCTTGCCGGAAAACCGGCGCGCCAGCTCCCACTGTTCCTTCTCAGCCGCCAGCTCGCACTCCCTCGCAAAAACTATTGCCGGAATTCCAAGCATCCAACTGTTGAAAATAACGGCCAATACAATGGACAGCGCCATATGGCTTTTTATTTTGGGTTTGGGCGGGGCCTGCGCAGCCCTCCCCTCCGATTCGGCGGAAGGCTCGGCGTCACAGCGAGGAGTCTCCTCCGAGGGCCGCTCAATCTGGGTCAGTTCAGTTTGAGGCCGGTCAGTCTGAGTCTGGTCAACTCGGAGCTGTTCAGTCTGAGACTGTTCAGTCTGAGACTGCTCAGCCTGAGGCTGCTCAGCTTGAAGCTGCTCAGTCTGAGACTGCTCAGCCTGAGGCTGCTCAGCTTGAGAGCGGTCAGTTTTAGGCGGTTGGACGGACAGGCGGCCAGGGTTTTCAAGGGGGCTGCCGCAGCCGTCGCAGTAAGTCGCGTCGTCGCTTACCTCTTTTCCACAAATTTTGCAAATCATAAATATCATCCTCCAATACTTTTTTATTCCACAAAACTTTTTAAATTCCTTTAAAAATACATATTTTTTCAAATTTTGCATGGCTAAATAAAAAAATTATAAAAAATAAAAAAAATTTGTGCAAAATCTCTCAAAAACATTTGACTATTTGGGAAAAATTTGATAAAATATAATCAGATATATATAACTATACCAACGCATCTGAGAAGGAGCTTTGATCCAATGGAAAACTCTAAGAAAAACAAGGCAAGAAATCCTTATCTTGATGATTTTGCTATTTATCTGTACAACGAGGGCAAGAACTACAACTGCTATGAATTTCTGGGGGCGCACAGATCCAACCTGTTTGGCGCGGAGGGCTACAGCTTCGCCGTCTGGGCGCCCAATGCCGTGGCAGTCAGCGTGGTCGGCGATTTCAACGGCTGGGACGTGGGAGCCGATCCCATGTTCCCCCAGGAAGATACGGGCATTTGGCACGTTTTCATCAAGGATGTGCCGGAGGGCGTAAACTACAAGTACTGTATCCGCTCAAAGGCCGGAGAGCTTTTGTACAAGGCTGACCCTGTGGGCTTCCGCTGTCAGCTCCGGCCCGAGACAGCCAGCGTCACCTACGACCTGTCGGGCTACCAATGGGGGGACGAAAAGTGGATTGAGCAGCGGCTCGTCACTCCTCCCTACGACAAGCCAATGCTCATATACGAAATGCACGCCGGCAGTTGGAAGCAGCATGACGACGGCAGCTTTTACAATTTCCGGGAGCTGGCGGACGAACTGGCCCCCTACCTCAAGGACATGGGCTACACCCATGTGGAGCTGATGCCGATATCCGAATACCCCTTCGACGGAAGCTGGGGATATCAGGTCACCGGCTATTTCGCTGTGACAGCCCGGTACGGCGAGCCAAAAGACTTTATGTATTTCGTGGACAAGCTTCACCGGGAGGGCATAGCCGTGATTTTGGACTGGGTTCCCGCCCACTTCCCCAGGGACGCCCACGGTCTGCGGCTCTTTGACGGTTCTCCCGTTTACGAGTACGCCGACCCCCGCCTTGGCGAACACAAGGAGTGGGGTACGCTGGTATTTGACTACGGCAAGACCCAGGTGGTATCCTTCCTGATCTCAAGCGCCATGTTCTGGCTGGATAAGTTCCACGTAGACGGGCTGAGGGTAGACGCGGTCAGCAGTATGCTCTATCTGGATTACTCCCGCACCGAATGGGTTCGCAACAAATATGGAAAGAACGAAAACCTCGAAGCGATAGAATTTTTGAAAACTCTCAACAAGACCATATTTATGAAGTTCCCCAACACCTTGATGGTGGCGGAGGAGTCCACGGCCTGGCCCCTGGTGACCAAGCCCGCTCACGAGGGCGGTTTGGGCTTCAACTACAAGTGGAATATGGGCTGGATGAACGATATGCTCCGTTACATGAGCATGGATCCCTTCTTCCGCAAAGGCAACCATTCCATCCTGACTTTCTCAATGGTGTACGCCTTCAGCGAGAACTATATCCTTCCCTTTTCCCACGACGAAGTGGTTCACGGCAAGGCCAGCATAATCGGCAAAATGTCCGGTCTTGAGGGGCAAAAATTTGATTCGCTCAGGACGCTGATGATGTACAAGATGGCGCACCCCGGCAAAAAGCTGGATTTCATGGGCAGCGAACTGGCGCAGGTCATAGAGTGGAGATTTTACGAGGGTTTGGAATGGCATTTGCTCGAGCTGCCTAAGCACGCCCAGTATCACCGGTTTATAAAGGAACTCAACCATTTCTATCTGAACCACAAGGCCCTGTACGAGATCGAGAACAGTTGGGACGGCTTCCAGTGGATAAACGCCAACGATGCCGACCGCAGCGTTATCTCTTTCATACGCCGGGGCAGAAAAAAGGGCGACGAACTCATCGTCATCTGCAACTTTACCCCCGTGGCCTATGACAAATACCGGGTCGGGGTTCCCCAGCGCGGCGACTATGTCGAGGTCTTTTCCTCCAATGCCGAGATATACGGCGGCGATGGGCGAAGCGTTGGAACGGTACGCTCTTACAAGAAGCCCATTGACGGTATGCAGTACTCCATCGACGTGGATCTGCCTCCCATGAGCGCCGTATACATGAAGCGGCGCAGCATACAAACAAAAAAGAAAGCACAGAAATAAATAGAAAGGATGATAAATATGATGTCAACAGATTGTGTGGCAATGATACTTGCCGGTGGTCAGGGGAGCCGTCTCGGCGTTCTCACCACCACGGTAGCAAAGCCCGCCGTCCCCTTTGGCGGCAAGTATCGCATCATTGATTTTGCCCTGAGCAACTGTGTTCACTCGGGCATCGACACCGTGGGCGTGCTCACCCAGTATCAGCCCCTGGAGCTGAACACTTATATAGGCAGCGGCAACCCTTGGGACCTGAACCGCAACAGCGGCGGCGTTTACGTGCTGCCGCCCTACCAGAAGGCGGAGAGCGGCGAGTGGTACAAGGGTACAGCCAACGCTATTTACCAAAATATGGAATTCATTGACAAGTTCAATCCCAAGTATGTGCTTATCCTTTCCGGCGACCACATCTACAAGATGAACTACAGCAAAATGATAAATTTCCATGAGGAAAAGGGCGCCGACGCCACTGTGGCAGTTATTCAGGTTCCCTGGGAGGAGGCCAGCCGCTTCGGCATACTGACCGCCGACGAAAACAGCCACATCACCGAGTTCGCCGAAAAGCCCGCCGAACCCAAGAGCAATCTGGCCTCTATGGGCATCTATGTGTTCAGTTGGCCGGTACTCAAGCGTTACCTGTCCATGGACGAGGGCAACCCCAACAGCAGCAACGACTTCGGCAAGAACATCATCCCCAATATGCTCAGCAACAACGAGGCCCTGTATGCCTACGGCTTTGAGGGCTATTGGAAGGATGTGGGAACCGTCCAGAGCCTTTGGGAGGCAAATATGGACATCATAGCCGATCCTCCCGCTTTCGAGATAGACGATAAGGACTGGAAGATCTTCTCCCGCAATCCCGTAAAGCCTCCTCATTACATGGCTAAAGGCTCCAAGGTGACTAACTCCGCCATTACCGAGGGCTGCGAGATCTACGGCACAGTGCGCCACTCCATACTTTTCGAGGGCGTTACCGTGGGCCGGGGCGCCGTGGTCGAGGACTCCATTCTCTTTCCCGGCGCGGTCATCGGCGACAACTGCGTTATTTCAAAGGCTATCATCGGCAACGATACGGTCATTTCCAACAGCTGCACCATCGGCGACAAGACCATTACCGACGACCCCCACAAGAACAAGTACTGCTCCGCGGGCATCAGTCTTATCGGCGGCGGCCTAATCATTTCCGAGGGCATCAAGATCGGCCCCGAGGCAATGATCAAGGAATCAATATAAGGGAAAGGAGTCGATAGAAATGAACAACACAATGGGAATCATTCTGGCGGAGAATCAGGAGATACGCCTTAACGAGCTGACCGACGTGCGCTCGGTGGCGGCCCTGCCCTTCGGCGGACGTTACAGACTTATAGACTTTATACTCTCAAACATGGTGAACTCCGGCATCATCAACGTGGGCCTCACCACCATGTTCAATTACTCCTCTCTTATGGATCATGTGGGCAGCGGAACTCCCTGGGACTTGAACAGAAAGACCTACGGTCTTTTCTTCCTGCCCCCCTACATCCGCAGGAGCAACACTTCCGGTGTTTCCAGCGGCAGCGTTGACCTGCTCTACGGCGTACTCACACATCTGCGCCGCAGCCCTCAGAAGCACGTACTTATCGCCGGAGGCAACCTGGTTTGCAATATGACATTCGACGGGGCGATGGAGTTCCACCGCCAAAACGAGGCGGACGTAACCGTTATCTACACCAACTTGGCGGAGAATCCCGACCAGCTCAAGCGAACCACTGTTTACGAGCTGGACTCTGAGAACCGCGTTATCGGCATTGAACACAACCCCCGCAACCCCAAAACTCCATACAGCAGTATGGATATGTACATCCTAGAGCGGGCCCTTCTCATCGACATGATTGAGGAAGCCTATGCCAAAGGCAGCCACGACTTCATCAAGGACGTGCTGCTGACAAATCTCACCAGCCTTAAGATCTACGCCTATGAACACAAGGGCTTTGTTGGCCGTGTGGACAACATAAAGAGCTATTATGAAAACAGTATGCTAATGCTGGACGACGCTATCCGCAAGGAGATATTCTCCGGTCCCAACCCCATTTACACAAAGGTAAAGGACCAGGTTCCCACCCGCTACGGCGAGAACTCCAGCGTTTCCGACTCCCTCATTGCCGACGGCTGCCGCATAGACGGCACGGTAGAAAATTCTATCATCTTCCGCGGCGTCAACGTTGGCAAGGGTTCGGTCGTTCGCAACAGCATAATAATGCAGAACACCATAATCGACGAAAACTGCGACTTGGAAAGCGTTGTCATAGATAAGGAGTGTACCCTCCGTCCTCTGAAGCGCCTTATCGGTCAGCCGAACTATCCGATCATTTTGCCAAAGAGAACCATGATCTAACAGGTCGAATGAGGAACGAGGGATAGCCGCACATCAAACTTTGGCTTTTGTTAAAGCCTTTGTACCTTGATTCCTAATTTTTCATTCCAAATTATATATTAGGAGTTTTATCAAATGAAAAAAATTCTATTCGTCACAAGCGAATGTGTCCCCTTTGTCAAAACAGGGGGACTGGGCGACGTGGTGGGCGCTCTGCCCAAGGTGCTGAACCAGAAGGGCTGCGACGCCCGGGTGATACTCCCCAAGTACGGGGCCATACCTCAGCAGTACAAGGAGCAGATGCGTTACATCCAGCACATTTATATCAAAATGAACTGGCGCAGCCAGTACTGCGGTATATTTGAACTGGATCACGACGGGGTAAAGTATTACTTTATCGACAACGAGTTCTATTTTGGCGGCCCCGCTATTTACGGCCCCATCCATGAGGATGTGGAACGCTTCGCCTTTTTTGACAAGGCGGTGCTGGCGGCTTTACAGGTCATAGACTTCTTCCCCGACGTGCTGCACTGTAACGACTGGCAGACGGGCATGGTGCCTGTGCTGCTGCGGGCCCACTACAGCTACGACGGCCGCTATAACGCCATGAAAAGCGTAATGACCATTCATAACCTTAAGTTCCAAGGCATTTACGACAAGAAAACCATCGCCGACGTGTGCGAGCTCAGCGCCGATTACTTCACTCCCGACAAGCTGGAGTTTTATAAAGACGCCAACTTCCTCAAGGGCGGGCTTGTCTACGCCGACTATATCACCACCGTCAGTCCCACCTACGCTCAAGAAATAAAGAGCGACTACTTTGGCGAGAGGCTCAACGGCCTGCTGAGCGCCCGGTCTGGCAGCCTGTGCGGCATAGTCAACGGCATTAGCTACGACGACTGGAACCCCGCCACGGACAAGTTCATATACCACAACTACGACCTGCGCCGTCTGAAGGAAAAGACCGAAAACAAGCTGGCCCTTCAAAAGGATCTGGGCTTCGAGCAAAACGGCGAAAAGTTCCTTATCGGTATGGTCACCCGCCTTACCGGCCAGAAGGGCATGGATCTGGTGGAGTGCGTTATGGACAGCATTTTGGCAAACCCCAACATCCAGATCGTCGTCCTCGGAACCGGAGAACAGCGTTATGAAAATGTCCTTCGCTTCTTTGAGTGGAAATACAGCGGTCGGGTGTCGGCTCAGATAAAGTTTGACAACGCCCTGTCTCACAAGATATACGCTGGCTGCGACGCTTTCCTGATGCCGTCCCTGTTTGAGCCGTGCGGCCTGAGCCAAATGATCTCCATGCGCTACGGCACTCTGCCCATCGTCCGGGAGACTGGCGGTCTAAAGGACACCGTGGAGCCATACAACCAGTACGAGAACACAGGCACGGGCTACAGCTTCGCCAACTACAACGCCCACGAGATGCTGAACCGTATAGAAAACGCCTATCTCACCTTCGCTCTCAACAAAGATGCGTGGAAGGCTATGCAAAAGCGGGCTATGGAAAAGGACTTTTCCTGGAACGCCAGCGCGGATAAGTATATAGAACTGTACAACAGTCTGTAAAAAGGATACAAGGTGACAAAAAATGGACATAACTGTTGAAAAGCCCCAGGTCAACGAGGGGAAAAATGAATTTATCACGGTGAACGGCGAAACCTACGGCCGTTACGCCGTAAAAACAAAGGTGGTAGTCAAGGGCGACGATGTCTGCGAGGTGGCAAAGGAGTTCGTCCTGCCCAACCTCCAGCCCGGAGACGCGGTGTTTTTTTCGGAAAAAATGATAGCCTGCACCCAGGGACGGGCCATTCCCCTCAAGGACATACATCCCCGGCCCCTGGCAAAGTTCCTTTCTTCTAAGGTTTACAAAAATCCCGGCGGCATTGGACTCGCTATGCCCGAAACAATGGAGATGGCCCTGCGGGAATGTGGGGTTCTGCGCATACTGTTCGCGGCGGCGTGTCACTGTGTCGGCCGCCTATTCGGCAAAAAAGGCTGGTTCTATATAGTCGCAGGCCGCAAGGCGGCGTCCATCGACGGCCCCTGCCACTACACCCTGCCGCCCTACAACCAGTACGTGGTCTTAGGCCCCGCCGAACCCGACAAGGTGGCAAAGGACCTTTCCAAGGTACTAAACGGCGCCCTGACTTTGATAGTGGATATAAACGATCTCGGCGGTGAGATTTTGGGCAGCTCCGAGAAAATCGACGTCGATCTTTACCGGGCTATCCTAAAGGACAACCCTCTGGGCCAGTCCAGCCAATGCACTCCCTGCGGAATAATCCGTAAAAAACAGTGATAAAAGTCGGCCGCACGGTCGGCCCCATAACAAAAAGTCCGGCAACCCACCGGACTTTTTGTTTTTCCCAAAAAAGAGAGTCTTTACACCGCGCGCTTGGCTCCGGCCCAAAAATTCTCACAAATTTAACAAAACCACTTGACCAAACGAGAATTTTGAGGTATAATGTAAAAAGCTGTGTTATACAGTTTTATCAGTATGAAAAAAAACCCAAAAAAAATTGCCCCGAAATGGAGAAATCGACAATGGTATTTTCTGAGCTGACATTCCTGTATATATTCCTGCCGGTGTGCCTGATATTGCACCTTTCGCTGAAAAATACAGCCGCTAAAAACACCGTCCTCCTGGTGATGTCTCTGCTTTTTTACGCCTGGGGCGAGCCGGTTTACGTGCTGTTAATGATAACCACCTCCCTTGTATGCTGGGGGCTCGGGCTTGTCATCGACAGACAGCGCGCCAATCCGGCGGTAGCCGTGCCGGTGGCCGCGGGACTGCTGATAATATCAGTACTGTTTTTCATATTCAAAACGCCTGAAACGCCGGTATATGTGCCGGTGACCATACTTGTTTCCCTGGTTTGCTGGGGTTTGGGGGCCGTCATCAACAAAAGGCGTCCGGCAGTGGCCCTGTCCGTGGCGGCCGCCCTCCTGCCGCTGATATTTTTCAAGTACAGCGGTTTCCTGGCCGGAACGGTGGGACTGAACTTCAAGGGGCCTTCCCTGCCGATAGGCATTTCCTTTTACACATTCCAGATAATCTCTTATCTTATAGACGTCTACCGCGGCGACACCAAAGCTCAGAAAAATCCGGCCTACTTCATGATGTACGTTTCTCTCTTTCCTCAGCTCATAGCCGGACCCATAGTTCGCTATGTGGACGTTGAGCGCGAGATAATGGGCCGCCGGGTCAACAGCGCCGACTTTTCCGCCGGCGTGATTCGGTTCCTCACCGGCTTGGGCAAGAAGGTCGTCCTGGCCGACACCGTCGGCGCGGTGGTCAACAGTGTATTCGGACGGCCGTTAAACGAGATATCCACTCTGGCCGCCTGGGGCGTCATGCTTTGCTACACATTCCAAATATACTTTGACTTTTCCGGTTACAGCGATATGGCCATCGGCCTCGGCAAAATGCTGGGCTTCAACTATAACGAAAACTTCAATCATCCATACATAGCCACTTCCATAAAGGACTTCTGGCGCAGGTGGCACATTTCCATGAGCACCTTCTTCCGAGATTACATTTACATACCCATGGGCGGCAACCGCCGTCACCAACTGCTGAATATGTTTGTGGTCTGGGCCGCCACAGGTCTGTGGCACGGCGCGGGCTGGAACTTCATTCTCTGGGGACTGTACTTCTTCGTACTGCTGACCATAGAAAAATACCTCATGAAAAAGGTAAAGCTGCCAAAGCTCCTCGCCATACCAGCCACCTTCATACTGGTCATTTTCGGCTGGGTGTTCTTCTACTTTGAGGATTTGGGACAGGTATTTGAAATGTTCAAGATCATGTTCGGCGGCGGCTCGGGCACAGACTTGATGGCCGGGCCTCAGCTCATAGCCGTTATTCCAACCCTTGTCCTCTGCTTGATCGGCTCAACTCCGCTGCCCGTCGCGGTGCGCGACAAGGTGTTCAAGGTTGCGCCGGTTTGGCTCCAAACAATACTTCAGGTGATATACGTCGCGGTTATGCTCGTCGTATGCACAGCCCTCACAGTTTCAGGCACATACAGCCCATTCTTGTATTTTAGGTTTTAGGAGGATATTTACATGAAAAAGTTTGGCAAATTTCTAAAAGACAACATTGTGTCCGCCCTGTTTCTCACGGCTATCACCGCGGGGCTTCTG
>CANQKL010000034.1 GCA_947624455.1 uncultured Clostridia bacterium | reverse complement strand
TACGGGCAAATCCAACAGGGATAAAAGCGCTTCGGAATTATTCTGCGAATATTACCGCTCCCGCTACGACAGCGACGTTCCCGCCGAGCTTTTAAGCCTGTTCAGTTCCCCGTATATGCCTTCAAGCTCCGCTCCCAGATCGACGCCAGTCAGATCTTCAACATCCTCCTCCGGAAAATCAGAGGCCACCTGGATCGAAGCCAGGAGCCGGAGCAGTTTTTCCCTCATGTCAACTATCGGACGGGTTATCCCGCCTTCAAGGCGATTGACCGCGGCCCAAAGGGCGCCATCGGTTCGGGCGTCGATAACGTCTTTGACAGCCTCGGCCTCGGTAAGACTGAGCTTTCCGTTCAAGAAGGCGCGTTTGGTGAACTCTCCGGGCTGGGCCATAGAACAGCCGTTCTCGATCAAAAGGTCGATTATCTTATTTACCGTTACGATGCCGCCATGGCAGCTTATCTCGCAAACATCCTCGCCAGTAAAAGAATTTGGCCCGCGGAAAACTGCGACCAAAACCTGATCCACAACATTTTCCCCTTCAATTATTCTCCCAAAGGTCACTGTATGAGAGGGTTTAGTTTTGATATTTTGTTTAGAATGAAATATTTTAGATGTTATTGCAATTGATTCAGGGCCGCTGACCCTTATAACAGCTATACCTCCGCGACCGTAGGGCGTAGAAAGAGCGCAGATAGTTTGTTCCACGGTATCACCTCTTTAAATTTAAAATACTCATTAAAAACAGGGGCTGGCGCCCCTGTTTTTTACTCCTCGACCTCGGCTACCTGAGCGGGCATACCGTCGATGACCAGCTCGTTCTCTTTGCGGTTATAACGGTATTTGGACTTGTAATCGCTGCCGTATTCCTTTTTCTTCGGGGCAATGACTATCCTGCGGTTGGGATCGTCGCCCACGGAATAGGTATAAATATTTTTAAATTCCTGGAGAGTGGAGTGAATTATCCGTCTCTCGTTAGGATTCATAGGTTCAAGAGTTACGCTCCTATGAGTGCGGGCCACCACAGACGCCTTGCTTTTGGCAAGACGAATAAGGGTCTCCTCCCGCTTTTCCCTGTAACCCTCGATATCAAGGGTTATTCGGATATAATTTTCCTCTCCCTTATTGACCGCCAAGCTGGTGAGATACTGCAAAGCGTCCAGATTATCCCCCCGGCGACCTATTATATATCCTACTGTCTCCTCATCGCAGCTGAGGGAGATATTTATTTTTTCATCTTCATAATTCGAGCTGATCTCAGCCTGTATCCCCAGCTTTTCAAAGATACTTTTTAAGTAATCTTCAGCTCTGGACACCGGATCGTCGCATACATAGGTTACCTTAACCTTGGCATCGCTGCTTCCAAAGCCAAAAATTCCCTTTTTCCCCTCGTTAAGCACGTCAATGGTAACCTTATCCTGAGAAACACCGATTTCTTTAAGGGCCAGCTCAACAGCTTCGTCTATTGTTTTCGCACTTTTAATAACAACCTTGTTCATTTCAGAAACGCGCCGCTCCGACGAGCGGAGTTACCTTCCTTTCGTGAGATTTATTTTTTATCCTCTTTATTTTTATTCAAATTCTTTTTTGCGTTTTCAAGCCTTTTCTTGTCGTTCAGCGTCAAAGGCAGATCCTTCTGATTTTTTTTGATAATAATGTTGGTAAAAATCTGCTGCCCTATGTTGATGATAGTACTGGTGAACCAGTAAAGAGACATACCTATGGGCATGATATAGGTAAAATACGCCGTCATTACCGGCATGAAGTAAAGCATAGAATTACCGCCGGCCATAGGTTGACCGTTCGGGGAGGAGGCGGCCATTATTTTTTTGGTGATAAAGGAAGAAGCGACCGTCGCCAAAACGGCCAAAATCGGTATTATCCATATTTTAAAGTCCGACATATTTTCGCTGAGCATCTTAGTCAGGTCTATACCCATAAAATTAAAATTTATAGGTTCCTTGCCCAGCTTGGTGATATAGTCGATAGCCTCGGGCCGCCCGCAGAACTGCACCTGATAAGTGACCTTGGCGCCAGCGGCGGCCACGGCCTCCTTGATAGCGTTTATCTGGTCGGCGCTAAGCTGGAGAATGTACTGTAGAGGGTTGTATACCACGCCCACGAAGCCCAAAATTATAAGCAGCCTGACTATCATAGGGAAGCATCCCGCCATTGGATTTATACCGTACTTTGTGTACACCTTCTGCATTTCGGTATTGAACTTTTCCTTATCATTGGCATACTTTTTTTGAAGCTCGTTTATAAGCGGCTGTATCTGCTGGGTTTTGGACGTACTCCTCTGGCTCATGATGGTCAGCGGGATCGTAAGGATATTTATAAGCACGGTAACTATCACCAGCGTCCAACCGTAGCTTTGTATCATATCATAGATGGGCCGGATGAGCATGGCCAAAGGCCCGGCTAAAATATACATCTGCATTTCTCCTTAAATATGGAAAATATTAATGCTCCTAAAAGCTCAGGGCAGAGGGTCATAGCCTCCTCTACAAAAGGGGTTGCACCTGATCAGTCTACGTAAGGACAAATATAGCCCCTTAAAAAAACCGTATTTTTCAAAAGCTTCCAGAGCATATTGGGAACAGGTGGGAACAAACCGGCAGCAGGAGGGCTTGAGCGGGGAAATATATTTCCGATAAAACTTAACAAGCAGGATACACAGCTCTTTCACAGCCTCATCCCTTCCTTAACAACGCCGCCCTTTATCATCACCTTTTCCAAAGCCTGACTTACCCTGTGAAAATCCGCCTCCGCCGCGCGGCTGCGGGCAACCACCACAAAATCATAGCCTCGAGGTATCCTGTCCTCCATAAGACGGTAGCTCTCCTTTATAAGGCGGCGAACCCGATTCCTGACCACGGCCTTGCCCACCTTTGAGGAGACAGTTATCCCTAGACGGCAGCCCGGCGCGCCGGTCCTTCTCCAATACAGGACCAGACAATCCTGGGACGCGCTCTTGCCACGGTAATACAATCTCTTAAAATCCTTGTTTTCCTTTATGGAAACTGTTTTTTTCATTTTAATGAAAAACAAAGGTTCTTTCCACCGATCAGGCGGAAAGAACCTTTCTGCCTCTCTGACGGCGCCGCTTGAGCACCTTTCTGCCGTTGGCGGTACTCATCCTGCTTCTAAATCCATGATCCTTTTTTCTCTTTCTCACATTGGGCTGATAAGTTCTGAGCATTCTTAACACCTCCTTAAATTAGTGCGTCCGATATTTGTCCAAAGTAACGCTACGCTTTAGTATATCTTATTTACCCGGCCTTTGTCAATATTTTTTTGAAAAAAATTTTAATTTCTTGAAATAATTTAATTTTTTACTTGAAATTCACCGTTCGATTTGGTATAATTAAAGTAACGGACTTATCTCTACTGAAAAAGTTTTACACAGGATTTATTGTCGATTTTTGATGTTTTCCACATATAAAACCCTACTTTCAAGGGTTTTATACCGACTTTTCCACAGTTTTTTTCAACAGTCCTGTTAATTTGTAAAAGTTTTTAACAATCTATTTATTCTAAGTTATTCTAAGGAGAAGGGCTATGGAATTAAGCGAACTTAACGAAGTATGGGAAAGTTGTCTTGTTCTTATCGAAGAAGAGTGTTCCAGTCTGGCATTCAACACCTGGATAAAGACGCTTACTCCTATTTCCATGAAAAACAACGTATTCCTCTTATCCACCGACAATGAGATCAACCGAAACATGATAGCCAAGCGCTATCTCCCGCTGATAAAGCAGTCCTTTAAAGAGGTGACCGGTCAGCTCCCGGATATAGAGATCGCCGTCAACAACAAGCTTTTGTCGGAGGATGAGGACGGAGAACCCAGGCAGGACTCAAAGGGTATGTCGGAAAAATATACCTTCGACAACTTTGTGGTCGGCGGAAGCAACCGCATCGCTCACGCGGCCTGCGCGGCGGTGGCCGAGGCTCCGGGCATGGTACCCATGTATAACCCCCTCTTTCTTTACGGAGGAGTGGGATTGGGCAAGACCCACCTTATCCACGCCATAAAAAATTACATCAACGAAAATAACCCCGACATCAAAATAGCCCTCGTAACCTCGGAAAACTTCACCAACGAGTTGGTGGATTCCATTAGGGAAAACAAGCCTTTTGAATTTAGGGAAAAGTACAGAAAAATGGATGTGCTGCTCATCGACGACATCCAGTTCATCGCCGGTAAAAAGAGCATAGAAGAAGAATTTTTCAACACCTTCAACGTCCTTCACGAGGCTAACAAGCAAATAGTTATCACCAGCGACCGGCCTCCCGAGGAGATAAAGACCTTGGAGGAAAGGCTCATATCCCGGTTCAAGTGGGGACTTCAATGCGACATCCAGCCGCCGGATTTCGACACAAAGCTGGCGATCCTCAAAAACAAAGCCAAGGAAATGAATTTGAACATCGACGATCACATTTACTATATGATCTGCGAAAAGGTCAATTCAAACATCCGAGAGCTGGAGGGCGCCCTTAACCGCCTGTCAGCCTATAAGAGCCTGGTAAATAAGGAAATAACTCCCGACGTGGCCGAGATAGCTCTCAAAGCCTTCGGCCCCAGAGACGTTTCGGAAATAACTCCCGACTTTATAATCGAACACTGCGCCCGCCATTACAAGATCTCCCCCGAGGATCTTAAGAGCGACGCCAGAAGGAAAGAGGTCACCGGCCCAAGAAAGGTCACTATGTTCGTTATAAGGGAAATACTCGGTCTGTCCTTTCCAAAAATCGGAGCTATTTTCGGCAAAGATCACTCCACCGCCATGTATTCCATCAAGAGTGTGGAAAACCAGCTCCAAAACGATCCGGTCTTAAAAATGACCATCAATGAAATAATCAGAGACGTAAAAGAAGTATAGCTTTTTAACAGAAATGTTGATAAGTCCTGTTGATTCAACACCCTATTATTAAACAGACGTTTTTCTCCCAAGGCGCAAGGCGTTTCTTGGACAAGTAGGAAAAGCTTTTAACAGAGCATTGTGTAAACGGAATTTTTAACGAAAATTTGTTAATGTACTATCCACAGTTTTCCAACAGGGCCTTGTCCCATAATTTTCCCTGGCATAGGAGAAAAATAAGTTTATTCCACAATTTCCACACATCTACTAATACTATTAATTCTATATATTTTATTATTTTATATAATAAGCAAAGAAGGTAATACTATGAAATTTTACTGTGATACTGAAAAGCTCACCGCCGCCCTGAGCTCAGTTTCAAGAGCGGTGGAGACCAGCGCCGTAACCCCCCAGCTCGAGGGAGTTCTTCTCAAGGCTCGGGGAGGTCTGCTCAACCTCAAGGGCAACAATATGGAGCTTTCCATCGAAACCTCCATTCCGGCCAACGTGGCTGAAGAGGGCGATATCGTCATAAACAGCAAGATGTTTAACAATATCGTCCGCAAGCTTCCCCGGGACGTTATGGAAATGGTGGCCAACGACCGCAGCGGAGTGGCTATAAACTGCCTTAATTCCGATTATAGCGTGGTGGGGCTTCCAGCCGACGAGTATCCGGAGCTTCCCCCTCTCAGCGAGGGAACGGAGTTGAAGATATCCTCGGCTGTACTCAAGGATATGATAAATAAGACTATTTTTGCCGTAAACACCAACCCCGATATGGCGAGGAAGGTGCTGGAGGGTTCTCTTTTTGAAGTGGAGGACGGCCAGCTCACAGTGGTGTCTTTGGACCTGGTGAGAATGGCTCTGATAAAAAAAGAGCTTATTTCCGCTCCGGAAAACGGTATAAAGTTCATTGTTCCCGGTAAAACTCTCAATGAGCTTAAAAGTATGCTTTCCGACGGAGACGAGGACGAGGTAACTATAACCGTGGGTCGAAATCAGGCCCGTTTCCAGTGCGCCGCCTTTACTTTGGTTACTCGCCTTATAGACGGAGAATTTTTCTCCTATAAGCAGGTGATACCCAAAAAGTTTGAGGTGGAGATGACGGTGGAGGCTCTCTCCTTTGTTAAAACTATCGAAAGGGTCGAGCCGATAATCGACGACGTCAGCAAGAATCCCATACGCCTCACCTTCGACGACGGAAGGATAAAGGTGAAGTGCGAAACTCAGATCGGCCGCGTCAACGACATAGTGGAATGTGATTATGATAATAACGAAATGACGATAGGCTTTAACTACCGTTATATCCACGACGCGGTAGTGCGCTGCGAGGACGAAAAGATCCAAATAAACCTAAATTCTCCTCTGAATCCGGTGATAATAAAATCTCCCGAGGACGATTCATATATGTTTATGGTACTGCCGGTAAGACTGTAAAAAGACGGTTACCTTTGGTTTGATACATATAAAGCGCTTTTTCCGTCATTTAGCCGTCAGGTCCAATTTCTATTAAATATAGAAAGAAAAGGAAGAATTTATCGTATGGAAGAAATAAAGATCGACACCGAATATATAAAGCTTGATTCCGCCCTTAAATTGGCTAGTTTTGTTTCAATGGGCGGCGAGGCAAAGCGTTTGATACAGGAGGGAAAGGTCACTGTAAACGGCGAGACGGAAATGCGCCGCGGCCGTAAGCTCCGCCCTGGGGACAGCTTTGGACTGGAAGGAAAAACCTGTAAGGTGACGGGCGTCCAATAAATCGGCGGGATAATTATAAAAAGTCGGTTTGTTTATTTTAAGGCGGTCATTAGGCCGGTTATAAGGATAAAAATCTGCTTTCAAGATGTTTACTAAGATAGAATAGGAACGAGATATCATGTATATTACCCGCCTATCTCTTCGGGATTTTCGCAATTATGAGGATGAGAAAATAGAATTTTCTCCTGGCGTGAACATTATTTACGGCGCCAACGGTATGGGTAAAACCAACGCTTTGGAGGCCATTTACTATTTTTCCCAGGGACGGGGGCTTAGAGGATTGGGCCGGGAGGCTATCCGCTATGGCTGTCAGGAGGGGAAAATATCTCTGGATTTCAACAGAGACGGTCGGGATCACAGTGGGGAAATCATCTTTGAGGGGCGGAGTAAAAAAATATTTCTCAACGAAATAGAGCTAAAAAAGACCAGCCAGTTAGTGGGCAGATTTGTGTGCGTTCTTTTTACTCCTGACGAGCTGAGTCTTGTAAAGGGTTCCCCCGACGTCCGAAGGAGGTTTTTGGACAGCTCCATAATTCCTCTGCGGCCCGCCTACTTATCGACCCTTATGAGCTATAACCTCATATTAAAGCAAAAAATAGCCGTTCTCCGGCGGGGAGAATACCGTATGCTGCCAATTTTCAATCAACAGCTTGCCCAGGTGGGAGCGGGAATAATCCATATGCGCCGGTCTTATTTGGAAAGTATAAGGGAAGGGGCGGCCCGGGTCCAGACGGATATATCTTCGGGAAACGAAAAGCTGGAGATCGCCTATAACTCCACCGTCCGGCCCATGGAAGTCAGAAATGAAACGGCTAAGGCTTTGTTGGAAAAGATGGAGACCATGGAGGAAAGCGAAAAGGAAAATAAAATTTGCTTTGTCGGCCCCCATCGCGACGACATTTCCTTTAAATTAAACGGTAGGTCAGCCCGCAGCTACGCCAGTCAGGGCCAGCAGCGGAGCATAGTTCTGTCTCTCAAAGCCGCTCAGACTGAACTCGTTGAAAAGGAGACTGGCGAAAGTCCTGTAATGCTGCTGGACGATATAATGAGCGAGCTGGACAAATACCGTCGGGATTTTCTAAGGGAAAGGATCTCCGGCAAGCAGGTGGTTATCACCTGTACCGAGGCGGAGGATATAGACCTTGGGGCGGGGAACAGGAGTATCTTGATAGATAACGGAAAAGTTGTCAGGGATTAGGGCGAGAAGTTGAACTAAAAAATATTTTCATAAAATAAATGAAGCTCCGGAGCCTTGGACTTCGTTCCGGATAAAAATTAGCCGGAGGTGAGTCTTGGGTGTTTCTGAACATTGGCAATAAATTTATCCGCAGCGACCGTATTATCGCCATTCTTGACCTTGAAACCACTTCCATAAGCAAACGGACGCGGGAATTTCTCCGTAAATGCGGGGAAAGGGGAGGCGTGGTTAACGCCGCCGAGGATATTCCGAAATCCTATATAATATGCGAGGAAAACGGCGAGGAAAAGGTGTATATTTCCCAGTTGGCGTCCGGCACGCTGCTTAAGCGCATCGAGGGTTAGGCGGCAAGGCGAAGGTCTCGTTTGATTTTACATATATTTTGTTTAATATTATTTTTGTTTATAGAGTGAGGTAATCAAAATTGGAGGAAAAGACCACAAAAATTTATGACGAGAGCCAGATCCAGGTGTTGGAGGGTCTTGAGGCTGTCCGCAAGCGCCCGGGTATGTACATTGGCTCCACAGGCGAAAATGGCCTCCATCATCTTGTGTATGAAATCGTGGACAACAGTATTGACGAAGCCTTGGCCGGTTACTGTACCCATATTGAAGTGGAGATAGGCGAGGGCAATATCATCACTGTCACTGATAACGGCCGTGGCATCCCTACCGGCATCCATCCGACTCAGGGGGTCTCTACGGTAGAGGTAGTTCATACGGTTCTCCACGCCGGCGGTAAATTCGGCGGCGATGGATACAAGGTTTCCGGCGGCCTGCACGGCGTGGGCGCCAGCGTGGTAAACGCCCTCAGCGAATGGCTGGAGGTTTGGATCCACGATGGAAAGCACATCCACTATCAGCGCTACGAGCGAGGCAACCCCGTTGCCCCGCTGAAAATCGTGGGCGAGACTGACCACACCGGCACCGTGACGAGGTTCAAGCCGGACGCGGAGATATTTGACGTTTTGGAGTTCGATTACGAAGTCCTTCTTCGCCGGATGAGGGAGCAGGCTTTCCTGAATAAGGGCGTCCGCATAACTCTCACCGATCGTCGCGGGGAGGAGGAACGCAAGGACAGCCTCATGTACGAGGGCGGCATAATCTCCTTTGTGGAATACATCAACCGCAATAAGGAAGTGCTTCACCCCCAGGTCATTTACTTTGAAAATCAAAAGGAAAATATGAACGTTGAGGTCGCCATGCAGTATAACAACGACTACAACGAGGTAATAGTTTCCTTTGCCAATAATATTCACACGACCGAGGGAGGTTATCACGAGACAGGCTTTAAAAACGCCCTTACGAAAATCATAAACGATTACGGAAAAAAGTACAATTTGATAAAGGACGGCGACAAAAAGCTCAGCGGCGAGGACGTTAGAGAGGGCTTGACGGCGGTCATATCCGTCAAGCTGTCCGAGGCTCAGTTCGAGGGACAGACCAAAACTAAACTGGGCAACATCGAGGTAAGGGCTCTTGTTGAAAACGCCATGAACGAGACTTTGACCAATTACCTGGAGGAAAATCCCTCTGTGGCCCGGCTCATAATAGACAAGGCCATGACCGCCAACCGTGCGCGGGAGGCCGCCCGCAAAGCCCGGGAGCTTACCCGCCGGAAAAATTCGCTGGAAAACACCACCCTTCCCGGAAAGCTGGCGGACTGCATAGAAAACGGCGTTGAGCGCACCGAAATATATATCGTCGAGGGAGATTCCGCCGGAGGCAGCGCAAAGCAGGGCAGGGACAGAAATTTCCAGGCCATACTTCCCCTTTGGGGAAAGATGCTGAATGTGGAAAAATCCCGCATAGACAAGGTTTATGGCAACGATAAGCTCACCCCAGTAATAACCGCCCTTGGCGCGGGCATAGGCGAGGAGTTCGACATAACCAAGCTCCGTTACGGCAAGGTCATAATCATGGCCGATGCCGATGTGGACGGCAGCCATATCCGCACGCTGCTGCTCACCTTTTTCTTCCGTTTTATGCGTCCTTTGGTGGAGGAGGGCCACGTGTACCTGGCCCAGCCCCCTCTGTTTAAAAATAAAAAGGGCAAGGAAGAAAGCTACACCTATACCGAGGAAGAACAGGAAAAGGCCATGCGCGAATTCCGTGAAAAGTACGGAGACGACGTCAAGGTTGACATCCAGCGCTACAAAGGTCTTGGCGAGATGAATCCCGAGCAGCTTTGGGAGACGACTATGAACCCCGAGACCCGCAATATGCTTAGGGTCACTTTGGAGGACGCCATAGCCGCCGACAACATCTTTACTATCCTTATGGGCGACAAGGTCGAGCCGAGAAGGGAATTTATCGAAACGAACGCTAAGGACGTTGTAAACCTTGATATTTAGCTGATTGGGAATATTTGGCGCGGCATAAACAAAGTATTTCTATCTTCTATTCCTGATTAAAACGGAAAGGTCTGTGAACATATGGCAGAAAACAATATGGATTTCAATCCCGGAAAGATAACCGACGTTGAAATAGTGAACGAAATGAAAACCTCCTACATCCAGTACGCCATGAGCGTTATCGTGAGCCGGGCTTTGCCGGATGTGAGGGACGGCCTCAAGCCCGTCCATCGACGTATACTTTATACGATGTATCAGTCGGGATATACCCCCGACAAGCCCTATAAAAAGTGCGCCGCCACCGTGGGCGATGTTCTTGGTAAATACCACCCCCATGGCGACGCCAGCGTTTATGACGCTATGGTGAGGATGGCTCAGGATTTTTCTCTTCGCTACCCTCTCATCGACGGTCACGGCAACTTCGGCAGCGTGGACGGCGACCCGCCCGCCGCTTACCGATATACAGAGTCCCGTCTGAGCAAAATATCTCTTGAGGCCCTTAACGACATCGAAAAGGACACTATCGACTTCATGCCCAACTTCGACGACAGCCTCAAAGAGCCTACCGTCCTGCCCTCAAGGCTGCCTCAGCTGCTCATAAACGGCAGCAGCGGCATTGCCGTGGGCATGGCCACCAACATCCCACCCCACAATCTGAGGGAGGTCATAGACGGCATCATAGCCCTTATTGACGACAGGGACATTTCCATAGACGAGCTTATCGGCTATATCAAGGGGCCGGACTTCCCCACCGCCGGTATAATCATGGGCCGCAGCGGAATACGAACCGCCTATCACACCGGCCGCGGAAAGATACTCACCCGGGCCAGAGCCGAGATAGAGGGCGAGGAAGGCTCGAAGCAGAGGATAATCGTCACCGAAATACCTTACAAGGTCAACAAGGCCCGCCTTATAGAAAAGATCGCCGAACACGTTCGCGACAAGCGCATCGAGGGCATAAGCGGCCTTCGGGACGAGTCGGACCGCAACGGTATGCGCATAGTTATCGAGCTTAAGCGGGACGCTAACGCTAACGTGGTGCTGAACAACCTGTACCAGAACACCCAGATGCAGGAGGTTTTCGGCGTAATAATGCTGGCTCTTGTGGACGGTCAGCCCAAGGTTCTGAACCTTAAGGAGGTATTGGAAAATTATCTTTCCTTCCAGGAAGAGGTCATTATCCGCCGGACAAAGTTCGACCTGGCCAAGGCTCAGGCCAGGGCGCACATATTGGAGGGCCTGCTGATAGCCCTTGACAACATTGACGCGGTGATAAAGGTCATCCGGGAGAGCTATGACGACGCCAAGGAAAATCTTATGGCCGCCTTTGGTCTGTCCGACGAGCAGGCCAAGGCCATTTTGGATATGCGTCTGGCGCGTCTGCAGGGCCTGGAAAAGGAGAAACTTCAAGGGGAATATAGTGAGCTGCTTGAGAAAATAAAGTACTATAACGATGTTCTGAACAGCGAGAGCATGGTGCTTGACATAATAAAGCAGGAGCTTTTGGTCATAAAGGAAAAGTACGGCGACGAACGCCGCACCGAGATCACCAACAATGTGGACGAGATAGACGTTGAGGATCTTATCGAGGAGGAGGACAATATCATAACCCTGACCCACTTTGGTTATGTAAAGCGTATGCCCACCTCAGTCTACCGCATCCAGCACCGAGGGGGCCGGGGCGTGAGCGGGCTTCAAACCAGGGAAGAGGACTATGTGGAAAAGATTTTTTCTTCCTCCACCCACAACTTTATTTTGTTCTTCACCGACCGGGGCCGGGTTTATCGGCTCAAGGCCTATCAACTGCCGGAGGCCGGGCGTCAGGCTCGGGGCAGCGCTATTGTGAATCTTCTGCCCATTGAGAATGGTGAAAAGATCACCGCCGTCATTCCCATCCGCACCTTTGACGATGGGGAATATATATTTATGTGTACCCGAAACGGCATTGTCAAAAAGACGGCGCTACAGGAGTTGAACACCTCCCGCAAGGGCGGACTCATCGCCCTCTCTCTGGACGAGGACGACGAGCTTATCAAGGTGGAACTCACGAACGGCAGGGACGACATTTTTGTCGGTACTCATGACGGTATGGCCATTCGCTTTAGCGAGGAGGACGTCCGTCCCCTTAGCCGCTTGGCCCGCGGCGTGAAAGCCATCACTCTCCGAGAGGGTGACTTTGTGGTGGGTATGTGCGCTATGACCGAGGGCGGGGAGATACTGTCCGTCACCGAAAACGGCTACGGCAAGCGCACCGTTCCCGACGCTTACCGTGTTCAGAGCCGGGGAGGCATGGGCCTTGTCAACTATAAGATCAGTGAAAAGACCGGCAAGGTCGTGGGTATCGACAGCGTCACGGACGACGACGATCTGCTGATGATAACTAACGAGGGCATAGTTATTAGAATTTCCGCCGCTGACGTAAGCACTATTGGCCGCAGCACCGGCGGAGTCAAGCTCATGCGCCTTGACGAGGGCGTGAAAGTGGTTTCCGGCACTAAGACGGAGAGGGAAAACGTGGACGTGGCCGGTGAGTAGGGGCTGTAAAAAAAGTCGCGCAGATCGTCCAAGGGCTAAAAGTTTTTAATTAAGGCAAATTATTGCATTATGTAATCAACAAAAATTAAATAATGTATTAATGTAGAAAATTCGCCCTTATGAGCGAATTTTCTCATTTTATGCCCTTGGACTACGAACGAAAATCA
>CANQKL010000033.1 GCA_947624455.1 uncultured Clostridia bacterium | reverse complement strand
ATGTAGGGTTAAAGATCAACATATTCAAGAGCCATGCCACAAAGAGCACTAACAACACCGCCGCCGCGGCTATCCTCCTCTGACGGCACAGTATCGCCCGACGGTGAGCTCGTTTTATTCTGTAAACAGACGTCATATCAAAAACCCCCTTTCAGAACGAATGTTCTTGAGAACGTTTGTTCTCTTATTGATTACAGTATATCAGAACATTTGTTCGTTGTCAAGAGTTTTTTTGAAATTTTTTAAAAAATTTTTAAAAGCCGCCACGGACTGTTTTCTCAGTCCGCGGTGGCTTTTTCTGTCTATATGTCAAAATCTAAGGGGTCGAATCCAGTTGTATCAAGAACACGCTTTCTGTATCCCCGGCTGGCAAATGGATCAAAGCGATAGCGGCGGCAGACATCGGAAGGACTTACCGCTCCCTTATAGCGGCAATTATATGTTCCGTTTATTTCCTGGATATGATTACAGTACCGGCACTGGGCGTCTTCTGGCAAAACTTTTTTAAACAAGATATTTTACCTCCTGCCTTTAATAAAGCCCTTAGAGGGGTTTTGAGGCGTTTATCGCAAGATATCGCCTTGAATACATTTTACAACATTTTATTCCCGTTTGCAACACATATTTTCAAAAATCTTCATATTATACATAGGGAGAGCTATCCCAATCCAAAAAGGAGAAAAATTATGAAAGATATGATGGATTTTTTGGGCATGACCGGCGTCACAAACGAAAATGTCGGAACCTCCTGCCCTGATAACGATGGATGTATCTGCCTAAATAAACTGCCCATCGCCTATTCTTACACTCCCATGCAGGAACTGGACACTCTATACAGCTACAATAAAGCTTTAGAAAGCGGAACCATTTTTCCCGAACTCGACCTGCCTAAGAGCGTTTACGGCAAAAACTTCTGCAAGAAGGAGGATAAGTGATGGATACAACCGACCGCGCGCAAATGTTAAAAAGGGTACAGGCGGCCGAATTTGCCGCATATGACCTTCAGTTGTACCTCGACACCCATCCAAACTGCCAGACCGCCCTCACAAAATTTAAAGAGGCAACGGAAAAAGCTGGGCAGTACCGCAAGGAATTTGAGGCCGTTTACGGTCCGCTGACGCCCTGCGCCAGTTCCTCCGCCGCACCCTGGCAGTGGATTCAGGATCCCTGGCCCTGGAATAAGTAAGGAGGAAAATTTATGTGGAAATATGAAAAGAAGCTGGAATACCCCATTAAGATAAAGAATCCAGATCCCCGTATGGCAAAAGTGATTTTAAGCCAATATGGAGGCCCCAACGGCGAAATGAGCGCCAGCCTGCGGTATTTGTCTCAGCGCTTTGCCATGCCCGACGAGGTTACCAAAGGCGTGCTAAACGACATTGGGACGGAGGAATTGGCCCATCTTGAGATGGTCGGCACCATAGTACACCAACTGACCCGCAACCTCTCTGAGGAGGAAATCAAGGCCGGCGGTTTTGCCGATTATTATGTGGATTATGGCACCGGAATTTTCCCCGCCAACGCCGCTGGCGTTCCCTGGAACGCGGCATATATAAACTCCATGTCCGACGTAATATCAAACCTTACTGAGGATATGGCAGCAGATGGGGCGATTGTGTAAGAGCAACTTGTTATTAAAAATTCCAGTGATGCAAAGGCGTATCCTCGCAACCCTTGTTTCCGTAAATCGCCGTCCGCTGCGGATAAACCTATGGCATAGACAACCCCTCCATAAAAATACACTATTAAACCGCCGCAAGGATATTACTATTCTAATTTATCCGAAGCTTTCCCAGCTCGTCAAGCAGCGCCTTTCGGCGGGGGTATTTGTCTATCAAATATTCTATTATCGCTTTTGCCCGTTCTTGGCCGCCAAGATCCGCCATATTCCGTATCATGTCGCAAAGTTTTCGATACTGAGGGCGGCCGTCAATATCATTTGCCGCCATGCGAACAACGCTTTCGTAAATTTCAAGCGTTTCGTCGGGATATCTTTTTACAAGAAACGGCGCATACTCCGAGACCGCATAAGGATTTTCTTTTACCATTTCAAGAAGGAGTTCATATTCTCCCTCCATGCTAAGCAGCTTCATGTATGTCCATTTATCGGTTTCCCGCTTAATCGCAAGACGTATTTCGGGATATGCTTTTTCCCACTGACCGTCCTTTTGCAAAAGCTCCTTCAGTATTTCATAATACCTAAAATTGCCTGCAAGGGCCAGCATTTTCGCCGTTTCCTTTTGCCCTGGTATGTTGCCTGACTTAACGCATATTTCAAAAAGCAGCTTTTCCCATTTTGTACACGCCCGCAAATTATCTGTTATCCGTTCGCGGCAAAGCCGCTCGGCCTCCACGAAATTGCCAGCCCCAGCACATAGTTCAACGGCCTTTTCGCGCATAGCATCGTTGTCAAGATTGGATTTGATATAATTTATAGCAGCTTCGCTTCCCTCTGTGTTTTGTATCATCTTCAAACGCACAAGCATGGCGTCGTCCTCATAGTATGATAAAAATTCGTCGTCTCTATTTTTTTCTAAAGCAGCCAAAGCCTTTACTAGCGCGGTCGAATTTTCCTTTGTCACCATATCCGTGGCACAGTTCAGGAGTTCATATCTGCTGTCTTCCCATCCCTCATAAACACCGTTGAGAGCTTCACGGCAGAGTTTAATATATATTTCGTCCTTAAGCTCGTTGTTTTCATAAAAATTTCCCGTAAAATCATGCAATAAGAGCGCAGCATTATATATAGTTTCCGAAAGCTCGCCGGAGCTGCTGTCGGCATAGGACGCGAGCTTATGACATTCATGATATATGTACAGAGTTATATTGAACGCATGCTCAATATGTCCCTCATCGCCACGCCTTTCCGCAAGCTCAAGAGCATCATTAAATGTGGCGCAGATTTGGTCGCAGCCGCGCCAATTCACATATCCGTCTGCATCAGAATTTTTCGCGACCGCGCACCGAACCGCACTTTTAACACGCCCAAGCTCATCTTTATCGGGCGAGGATGTGAAGTGCGCGATAAAATCGTTTCGAAAGTCCTCGTCATCGTCTGCATATTCTAAAATAAACTCATTCAAAGCTTCCCTATCCGCATTTTCTACAATCGTTCTCATGTCGGCTTTTTTACCGCCGCTTTTGGAGCTTGATCTGATAATGTCGCCGTTATCTATGGCTATGAGTACGGCTATTATATGCTTGCAAACTTTGCCTTCATACGGGCAGTCGCAGTTCATTTCCGTAACTTCTTCGCCGTTCGTCTTGACAGTGACCGTATAAGCATTGTCCTCGCTGCCGCATACGGCTGCGACATACTCGCTGTCGGAAACCTTTTTAACGCTTTTTATCATCCCGCGTTCATAATAATCTTCCCCACGCTCAACGATAATTTCCGGTGTGTTGTCAAATATTTCGTCCATAGTATACATAATTACTTTGTTTCCCGTCAAAGATTTATCTGACTAAGATTGAAAACGCAGGCCTCGACCAAAACTGTATTTTCGGCAAAAGAATCGTAAGGAATGTTTTCGGTATATAACAATATTTTTTCAATATATTTGATGATTTTTTCGACAACTGTCCTATTTTTCATAAATCACAACACCATCCCTGCTGATTTCAGAGGATATTTTAGAGTTGGGAACAATATGGGTAACATCAAAAACATCTACATCCTTGTCAAGGGCAAACCTTATGTCCTCGATAAGTCCAACAAACTGAAGCCCCCTGAGACCGCTGTCAAGCAGAATATCAACATCGCTTTTCTCATTGGCGGAGCCTTTAACATACGAACCGAAAAGCACGGCCTTACTGTTCCGGCTCAAGACAGGATTGACTAGCCTTCTTATTTCCTCCACGCTGTAAATTTTATCCGACAAAATTTCCATCTTCTTTACTAAATACATCATACCATAAAAATACGGAAAAAACAAGTGCTTTTTCCGCAAAAGTTATATAGCTAATAGCTCCGACTAAGCATTTTATAAAAACAGCTTATCCTATAAATTTTATGCGGTCACAGCAGATGGAGCGATCGTGCAAGAGTGACTTTGTGCGGTTTCAAACGTCAAAATATTTGTCCGTTAAAAATTCCAGTGAATTTCTATCGGAACGTCCCTCGTGCCGGGAATACGTCTGCCGACTGAAATATGATCAATAAGCTCATCGACTATCTCTCTGTTCAGATGCTCCAAATTGACATAGCGGTCAATGGTCTGCCGTTTATCCTCTTTGGCTGTCATCGCTGTTTCAATTACAGAAATGCGTTCGTTCAGGCAGTCTACCTGTTTTTCGAGCCTTAGACGTTCCTCGGAAAACTCCTTGGACATTGCAATATAATCGGCCTCTGAAATTATGCCTTTAACCTTATCCAAATATAAACTTTGAAGTCCTTTTGCGTATTCCGAAATTTTCTTTTTGTAACTGGCGATTTCGGCCAACGCTTTCTCCTTTTGGCCTATGCGGTCGTTGTTAAACTTAACCGCCCGTTCAAGCTCATCTTTGTCGAGATACTCTGCGGACAAGCTGTTTATTTCGTCAATGACGAGCCTTTCAAGATGCTTGACTGAAATATAAGACCCAATACACGCATTATCGGAAGCGTACTTAGTTGGACATTTCAAATATCTGTTCCCCTTTGATATTCCGGAACGCATCGTATACCCGCAGTAGGCGCATTTTGCTTTCCTCGCGAATAACCCTATTGTTCCTCCAGAAAACGGCTTAGCTTTTTCCTCCCGAAGCGCCGCCACTTTATTCCACAATTCCATATCAATGATAGGCTCATGCGTTCCCTCTACCCTATACCACGATTCCTTGGGTCTGGGCTTGTTCTCCTTTGTCTTATAGGACACGCTCCCGTACTTACCCTGTACCATATTTCCTATATACATTTCATTTTCCAGCATATCCGATATGGCAAAATATTTCCAAAGAGTGCTGTTCTTTTTCTTAGGCTGCTGATAGCGAAGCCCGTGGAGCCGCTTGTACTCCGTGGGATTGGGTATCCCTCTGTCGTTAAGTATACGGGCAATAGCGGTTTTGCCATACCCTTGGGCGTAGAGCGTGAACACCTCCCGCACCACAGCGGCGGCATCCTCGTCGATTATCAGGCAGCCCTTTTTGTCAGGGTCTTTCTTATAACCGTATAAGGCAAAAGCCCCGATATGGAATCCGTTTTGTCGCCGGTTCGTAAGCACGCTCTTGATATTGTCGGACATATCTTCCAAATACCACTCATTGACAAGGCCATTTATCTGCCTGGATTTTTTGTTCCCCTTGTTTGCGGTGTCGGCGTTGTCAACAATGCTGACGAACCTTATGCCCCAAAGCGGGAACAGTCCGTGAATGTACTTCTCCACCAGCTCTAACTCGCGCGTAAACCTTGATTGCGTCTTGCAGAGGACAATGTCAAATCTGTGCTGTTCCGCGTCCTGAAGCAAGCGGTTGAACTCGGGCCTGCGCCTGTCCGCGCCGGTATAGTCATCGTCGCTGTATATATTGTAAATTTCCCACCCCTTTTCCATCGCGTAGCCGACAAGCATCGCTTTCTGATTTTTAATGCTGCCGGAATCGTCGTTCTCATTTTGCTTGTTCCTGTCCTCCTCGGACAAACGGCAATAAATCGCCGCTTTCATATTCCTATCTTCTTTGGGATAGGAACAAGCCGTTTCCATGGTTTTATTATAGCGCATTTCAGCCATTTAGCCGCCCTCCGGCAAAATTTTTGTTTTTTTCGAGCCGGTTTATAATCGCGACCCATAAGGCGGTGTATTCTTCTCTTGTGGGGGCGGGCTTACCGTCCTTAAATATGCTTTTGCAAATCGAATTATCACGTTTTTCCATATAGATAATCCTCCCCTAACAGCATATTTATCGAAGCAAGTCCATTATTACGGTCAGGACGAGCGACATGAGCCATTTTCACGTCGTCGCAATGATGACCGAGAAGCTCGGAAAACTTTTTCCTCGCCTCATAATCGCCTTGGGAAGCACAGCGCCCACTGTACGCAAATGGGCCGCCAGATATTCTCCGGCGGCCCAAGACGCATGAATGGTCACTCGCTGTTATAGCTCTATCTCAAGGTTTTCGCAGAGCGGGAGCATGGTTTCAAAGGATTTCCAGACAAATATTTTGACACGTTTAGTTCCCTTGGCGGGGAGCAGGGCGCTGCCGTTATCTATCTGCGCCATGGCTAGCTGTTCTCCGTCGGCCCCATAGCTGACCGCGATGAACTCGGCGCTGGGAGGAACGTTTTCATATTCAACGCTGACGCGGAGTTCGTCGCCTTCGGTCTGGGCCTTTGCGGACTTCAGTACCGGCTTGGGAGCCTCCGTGATCTCGACCTCAAACTCTACGGTCTTTATGAGGGCCGAGGGGAGCGTGTTGTAGATATCGCGATAGTTCATCTTTTCGCCGCTGTTCGTAACAAAGACATCCGCCGCGGGAGAAAGTACGGCCTTGAGCTTAGTTTTTCCGACAGACTTGGCCGTGAGTACGCCGTTAGTTTCAGAAAGTATATTTATGTCTTCGGGAATAAGCTCAATTCGTGGATAATTGGACGAATCCTCATTCTCAAAGCGTCCCATTAGAGTCAGCATATCGCCGTCCTTCATGGTGATTTTGCCATCATAGACCGTGGTTTCGTTTCTATCAGTGATGGTGATGGGGTTTTTCATTAGACTTGCCAGCTCCTCTGGCGCGCGCCTTTCAACGCTGTATACGGTAAGGCCGCCGTTTGAAATAATTCTCACATCTGACGTTTCGACTATATCTGTTCCGTCCCGGCTCTCCTTGAAAGTCGAATCGGGCATATAACCGTCCACTGTCACGATGCGGGACTCGCCGACCATGAGATCGAATTCGTCGCTGGAGGCCAAAATTCCTTTGCTGCCCACATAGACTACTTCTCCATAGGCGTTTTCATTGGAAATATTTTTAACCTCGACCGTAAATCTGGCCCGGTTCCGGCTTGTCATCTCGTGGGAGACATGAGTTATCTCAAACTTGGAGAGGTTTTTCAGCTCCTTTCTGTCCTGGCCGCAAATGATCGAATCCTGCACGGCGCGGGCCGCCAGGGTCGTACCCTCCAAAATATCGGGAACGGACCAGGGTATCCGTACTGTGGTCTGTTCTCCTCCAGCAAGGACGCCCGTATCGACGCTGCCTATGAAGGAGCTTTCGCCGTCCTTTTCCATTAACAGATTGATCCTTGTATTCTTGGAGGGCAGAGGAGACAAGTTCTTGACCGATATTTCCACATCCGTATTTCCCCGGCCGGAGAAGATGCTGTCCGAATTTGTAATTTTCAATTCGAAGGCGGGCATATCAATGTCAAAGTCCGAACATACAAGGGTGCGGTCGTCTCTGTTTTCGGCAGCCACATCTACGCCGGATATTTCGGTTGTGGATGACATACCTCTGAGATATACCATTCTGAGAATTCCGTTCCCCGCTGTCAAGCAGTCTACCTGACTGTAGTTAGCTCCCAGATCGTCCGTGAGCTGTACGGGGGTCGTCCACGTACCTTGACAGAGCCTTTCCACGATGGGATCGCCCGCTGTCACGCGGCCCTTTTCGCCGTTTATATCCTCGACAGTGTTCCAGTCTATGAGTTCGCCGTCCTCATCCTTTTCAGGATAGCGGAGTTCCTTGCCGCTTTCGTCAGTGAGGGTGCGCTCCAGCCATTTAAAGGTTCTCATGGTCATGTATATCTGCCGCTCGGAATAGTGATTTTCCGGCAGCGTGGCCTCGCTGCTCGAGGGATCTATGCCATCCTTGACACGGACACTGTCTTCGCACCATAAGATGTAGACGTTGTTTCCGTCGCATCTCACGGTATAATCCGTAAAGGGATTTTCTTTACTGCCGCTTAACACGGTTTCCTCACCGGAATAAACGGGATAGTACTTGTTGATGAGTAAAACCTCGGCGCCGTCCTTAGCCTTTGTGCTCACAAGATTGTCCACAATACTGCTGATATTCACGGCGGCAATATTGTCTCCGCTGATGTAATAGAGCCACCGTCCGTCAGGGGCGGATATCATCTTGAGTTTACTCTGGGAAAGGGAATCGTTCGTGAGGCGCATGGCGGGATAGACCTTTTGTTTGTCAAAGCTATACAGCTGAATAAATATGTCGCTGTCATACGTCGTCTTATCGTCTCCGTCAAGGTCTACAAGGTAGGCTGAAACGGCAAAGTCACCGCAGCCGATAGATTCGTTTTCAAGAATTTTGGGGTCGGCGGAGAGGGTCTGTATTTCAATCTCGCTGCTTCTCGGCTCTCTGCTCCAAAGGCCGTCATAGGGCAGGGAGTCGTTCTTAACAAGGAGATTGGTCTCGTCCACATAAACGTACTTTGAAATATCGACAAATCTTTGACCGTACCAGTCGCCCTCAAATACTCGAGCCTGTTCCGGAGACAGGGCGTTTTCCAAAGCGGAGAGGCTTTCGCCGGTGTACTCCTCCGCCCACTGGCCTTTTTCAAAGTCGTAAAGCCTGTAAGCTATCAGCGAATTCGGGTTGAGAACATCGCCCACCGTAAGTTCGCCGTCGGTTTCCTGGTACAGGCTCTTGGTGTAGCTGATAACAAGATCCTTTTTCCCGTTTTCCTCACGGTATGCCACGGAGGCGAAATCGTCCCCGTAAATATCAGAGGAGGTGTTTTTTGTTACGGACTGAATCTGACTGAAGGTCAGGGATTTTTTGTCGAAGAACGAGCATTTTATATTGCGGCTGTTGAGCATGGCGGCCATATCGTCCTTGTCGATGCCGGCCTCCTCGCTTGACCATACCACAAGATAGCTGTCGTTCAGGTCAAAGACCTTCAGATTTGCGTCGTTGACCGACTTGCGGTCCACGGGGCGGGGCCAGGACCAGGCGCCGTCCTGGTAAATGGAGTAGTTGAGCTGCGTCCCTCTTTCATCGCTGTTCAAAAACAGCATCAAATGCTGTTCCGCGCCCAAATCAAGTATTCTTGGGGCCGCATAGGGATAGGTGCCGGCCTGGAGATCGCGCTCTTTATGGCGTCCGTCGTCCGACAATGTCACGGCTACAGCTGGCTCCCAATCGCTGCGGTTGGCCAGATACAGCTTTTTATCAGTGTCATCAGACGTTATCACGTCATATCTGTAGTCCTCGCCGGTATCCAAAAGAGAAGCCAGCGAGCCGGTGGCGAACATATCGAACTTCTTCTTTGCTATCGCCCAGTTCTTTTGAACAAGGCCGCCGAGTATATCCAGCACAAGATTTGCCGACAGGGTAACGTTGCCCGCGCCCTCGGCAGCAGAGGTGAATACCATATCAAAATCGGCCTTGCCGTCCAGGGAAACAGAGGCGATCTTATCGCTGTGTATCGCTGTTCCCACCGAAAGCTTCACGCTTGGGCGGACGATGAGTCTGCCATGTATGCTCAGCCTCCTGTTTACAGAGGATACGCCCAGCTTGGTAAGGTCAATGGTTCCCTGATCGTCCATATACAAGTAGTTGGGAGAGCCGGGATTTTGGTAGAACGGCTCAACAGCCATCATTGCTGAAATATCGCCGCTGAGATCGCCTTTTACAAAGACCGGCATCCCTATCGGGGTCATATATTCGGCCTTTGCGCTGGCGGAGCCGTTAACATAACCGGTTATGACAAAGTTTTTGAAATAGTAGCGTTTTTCCTTTTGATCATAGCCCATAACCAATTCCAGCGCCACATTCAGATCCGCGCTGAGATCCGAGGTGATGCCGACCTTGCGCTTACCGTTTTTATCGTCCTCGTCCACAGCCTCCTTCGCCATGTCCGAAGCGTTGTCCTTCAGTTCGTCGTCGTTGGCCTTTTGCGTAGGCGTTTTGTCGCTGTCGGCCAGCTCTGAAACGGAATCGAGCTTTTCGGCTTCCATCTTAACGGCCTCAGAGTTGGAGGCTGAACCCTTACCCTGGGGGCCGACGTAGTTTTTGGAAAAGCTGGTCTTAACGCCGTAGCTGATAATTCTGTCGTTATTTTCTTCGATTCTCACCAGGCCGGCCGATTCAAGGGCGCCGGTGGCCGCGGAATCCAGTCCGGCTACCATGCCGAGATCGAATATGGCGTCAACATTGCCCATGAAATCAATAACATTATTGACCGGCGACCGGAAGGAATTGATAATATTTATTACCGAAAGCTTGGGCTTATATTCCATGCCGATATTGTGCGGGATATAGTTCAGTCCCCTCTGGTCGTATATTCGGATAACAAGATAGTCGCCCGGGGCCACACGTTCTGTGGCGGGGTTAAAGCTGTAGTTGTATGCGTCGGGATTGTTTTTGTTCCTCTCAAGCAGCACGGGATCCTTTATTTCATAGTTATGGCTGTCCTCGTTCAGGACGGCGGTATATGTTTTTTTGAGAACGCCGTCTTTGCTGTAACGTTCCACATTCACCTTGCCAACCGTGGCTGTCCCTGGCAGCAGCTCGTCTATCCTGAAGCTGTACAGATGGTGCTTATCTTCGTTGGTAATGGCAAAATCGTCAATGGGTTCAAGGCTCGTGCCGTTAATGCGGTAGGCGTTGAAGTCCCTGACGTTAAAGGTGTTGTACTCGTCTATGATAAATTCCACCGCGCTGCGGTTGACCGTCACATCGCCCGAGTACACCTTTCCGCCGTAAGCCAGGGCGGAGGTATAAGTCTCGCCTGGCTCAAAGCTTGGCGAGGTCAGCGACCAACTGCCGTTTTCATCGGTTTTACCCACAAGTCCGCCTGCTGTGACGGTTGCTCCGGATATGGGAATTCTGGTCTTTTTGGGCCGGGGCTTTGAATTTTCAATAACGGAACACGTTTCGAGCTGCACCTTGCCCGAAAGGGTATTGTTGAAAAACGCGCTGTTTTGGGGCTTGGGAACAATGTTGAAATAGAGCAGCGCGTTCCCCGTCACGGAGGGGACATAATCGAAGGCGTCTCCGGCGTAAACTCCCTTATTGATAACAGAGTAACTTGGCCCAAGGGCCTTTATCTCTTTGTCGGAAAGTATGCCGTCGCGGTTTGTATCGCCGGTGAAATCCTGCCACTGGAATTTGAAGCCGTTTTCGGAACTGTTGTTAAAGCCGCCGATGAACTTGTACGCGCTGCCCGCCTTATACGGAGACACGACTATTTCATCGCCCCTCAGGAGGCCGTCTTCATCGGTTTCCTTATATTCCGCCTTGTTGCTGTCGCCTTCGTTGCCCAGATATAACGCAAAGCCCTTGCTTTGGTCGTCCGCGTTGACCGACCTGGGATTTACTGCAACGGTGATTGAGGGCTTCTGATATATCGCCTCAAGGACGTTATGAGTTTTCGGCGGTGAGAACAGTAGTTCTCCCCCTAACGGCGAATCCAGGTCTGCGGATATTTTTTCCCAATCGCTCGCCGTGTTGTATGCGGGAGAAAAAATTCTGTAAAAATCGTTAGCGGCCTCGGTGGACATATCCGCCAGCGAACGCTCTATCTCATCAGAGGTGACTTTCGCGGCTCCGTCGTTTACGCAGCTACCGTCAAAGCCGCTGACGATATCGTCGCCCCGGTCGGATACAAATATGCGAAGCTTATCCAAAAGTCCGGTCCTTATGGTCTCTTCGTTTTTAAAGGTTCCGGGTGCAAAGGAGGATTTGCTCTCGTCGATTTTTATTGTAGTAAAAGCGGTTTTCTGCTTATATACCGGGAATATACGGTAGCAGGGGAAGGACTCGCCGCCGTGTTCAACGCTGAGCCTGGCCACGCTTCCGATAGGCTTGCCGTCAACGTCCTTGAGCATACCGCTATAAAGATCCTTTATGGAAAATTCGGTACCCTTATAGTAATAATATTTCTTGTTCGCCCCGGACACGGTTTCAAACTTTATGCCCCAAAGGTAAACCTCGTCCCGGAATTCCTCCGGCATATCCGTGACCTCAAGGCTGACAGTATCATCGTTATAGAAGAACTTTGAACCTGTAACGTCGCTTTCCCCCTTAAACTTCAGTCTGCCCCCGAGAAAGGGTTCCCCCTCGTTTTCAAAATTCGTGGGAGAGGTATATATCTTCCGCTGAATCATCGCGTCATCGTCCCAGAAGCCGGTCTGCACCTCAATGGGAAGGTAGTAGAGCTTCACATCCCGGGAAAAGATGCCGTAGGCTTTTTGGTTATAGCCGGAAACGGAGGTAGAAAATGTGACTGAGCCGGAGCTTCGCTCCCTGTCGGTCAGGGTGAAGGTATCCGTTGTTGTACTGTATTTGCCGTGGTGCGAAGCCTTAACTTTTCCTCCGACGGAGATGACATTGTCCATATCGTTATAATAGCCGCTGCTGCCTTGCCAGCCGAAAAGCCACCATCTGGTGTCGAACCAGGTACCCCGGGAGGCCTCCTCACTGGTGACCGAAAGCTTGCCCACCATGGAAAGATCCAGCTCGCTGGTGACCGACGACGTCTGATTGTAAGAAGAGATTGGCAAAAAGTAGTGATCGTCGTCGCCGCCAGTTTCCACTTGCCCCTGCTGTGAGGACGGTTCAAGCTTTACCGTGGCAGTCCGCGTCCAGGGGTCGTTTGCCATGATGGCGGCGTCCCCCTCCTCAGCCTCCTCAGCGCCGGAGCCAAGGCCGCGTATATTAACTATCGCGGCTTCGTCGGAGCCGTCTATGTAAACCTTGAAGCTTACGTCATTGAGCAGCGGATGCTTTTTTATGGGAATTTCTATCTTCCGGTACTGCTGACCAGGAACAAAGGTCAGCTCGACGGCGAACCCATCGTAGAACTCTCCCTCCGGGGCGGTACCCTCGGCGGAGGAAACCGCCACCGTAGCATAGCGCGAAATTCCCGTTTCACGCTGTACCGTGAGTTCAGCGCTGAGACTGTCCCTCTCCACACTTACCTCGGCTTCGGCGAAGGTAAAGTTTATCTCCTCGGGTTCCTCATTGTCCTTTATGTTCATAAAGCCGGTGGGATTTTCGCCGACGTGGCCGTTCACGG
>CANQKL010000032.1 GCA_947624455.1 uncultured Clostridia bacterium | reverse complement strand
TCTTGACCTGGGCGCCCACTCCGGGCGTGACCTTGAGCAGCTCTTCATAGCAGTCCTGCTCATATTTCAGGCAGCACATGAGCCGTCCGCACGAGCCGCTGATCTTGGTGGGATTTAGGCTGAGGCCCTGTTCTTTCGCCATGCGTATGGAAACCGGATGGAAATCGTCCAGATAGGCCGAGCAGCAGAGGTTGCGTCCGCATATGCCCAAACCGCCCAGCATCTTGGCCTCGTCCCTAATACCGATCTGCCTAAGCTCTATGCGCGTGCGGAATACCGACGCAAGGTCCTTGACCAGCTCGCGGAAGTCCACCCGTCCGTCAGCGGTAAAATAGAACAGTATCTTGCTGTTGTCAAAGGTGTACTCGGCCTCCACCAGCTTCATATTGAGGTTGTGCTTTCTTATCTTTTCCTCACATATGCGGAAAGCTTCCTTTTCCTTCTTTTTATTTTCCACAAGCCGCTCCTTGTCCTCATCGGTGGCAATACGTATTACCTCCTTGAGGGGGGAAACGACGTTTTCCTCAGATATTTCCCGGCGTTCCATGGCTATGGTGCCGAACTCAACGCCGCGGGCAGTTTCCACAATCACGTTATCTCCCAGCTTCAGCTCAAAGTCGCCGGGAGCAAAGTAATATACCTTACCGCCCAATCTGAACTTAACTCCTACTACTGTAACCATGTATATCCCTCCAGCACTTTATAAGCATATTCGTTATCCAAAGGTCATATTTCATCGACGGGTTAAGGCCCCGAAGCGTCTCCTCTACCGTTTCGATGGCGGCCAAAGCTCCCTTGGCGGTTATATGGGCCGCGAAGGAGCGCAGCTCCGGTTCCATATCGGTGTTCACGACAGCTCCCCCCTGCTTAAGCAGAGCCACGTCCCCCAGCCAGGATAAAAGCACGTCGAAGCAGGTCTGGCGGTATTCGGCGCTCACCTTGCCCTTGCCCACGCCAAAGACCTCGGCGGCGGCAAGTATCGAAGCTTTGCCCCCGGCCATTGCGGCGAAGGCTTCGGTAAGGTTCCTCCTCAGCTCGAAAAACTCCTCATCCTCGCACAGCTCTATGGCTCGGCCCACATTTCCGCCGCTGTATCGAGCTACAAAGTCCCTTTTATCCCCCATTTCCGGGTATTCAGCCGCCACAAATCCGCTTATTTTTTCAGCCGTGAAAGGCTCCATAAGCAGCTTTACCCCACGGGAACGGATGGTTGGCAGAAGATTTTGTATGTTTTCAGACAGCAGCACCACCACCCCGTAGGAGGGCGGTTCCTCAAAGGATTTGAGCAGGGCGTTCTGGGCGGCTTCGTTCATACCGTCCGCCCCGTCTATGATGAGTATTTTGCGTTCCGCTATCCTGGGCCGCATATACAGCTCCTCCGCCGCCTGACGGACGGCGTCGATCTTTATCGAGCCGTTTTCCTCAGGCTCCACCGTCATAAGGTCGGGGTGAGTTCCCGCCCGGTGGAGCTTGCAGGCCGGGCAATGTCCGCAGGGCCGGGGACTGGCGGTACAATGAACGGCGCGGGCAAAAATATCCGCGGCCGTCCGCTTGCCTATGCCCCTGGGGCCCTCGAGGATATAGGCGTGTCTGACGCAATCGTTTTTCACATCCTCAAGGAGCCGTTCCAGCGCTCTCTGGCCGGAAATAAAATTATGTTTCATTCAAATCACTCTTTATTCTTAAGGCCACGTCCTCGATAGAGGACGGTCCGCCGCACCGAACGGTTATGTCCGCCCATTTTTCATAGAGAGGTATCCGCTGAGCGTAGAGGTCGTCAAGAGTCTCGCCCGGTCGGAAGGCTATGCCGCGGGTGGATAGGTTGCGCACCCGCGCTTTGATATCCTCAAGGGGCGTTTGGAGGTATACGACGGCGCCTATGGAGCTGAGATACTCCATAGCGTCATCGCTCAGCACCATGCTGCCGCCGGTGGCGATCACGCTTGCCCGGCAGTTGAGGGACAGGGCGGCTTCGGCCTCAAGGCGAAGAAAATCCTCGTGACTGCTGCGGTCAACTATTTCCTGAAGAGTTCCCCCGTTGCGGCGGCAAATCACCAGATCCACATCCACAAAATCCATGCCCATCAGCTTTGCCAGCACAACTCCGACAGTGCTTTTGCCCGACCCGGGCATCCCAATCATTACAATGTTGTCCAATTACTCAGTTTCCCTCGTTTCATTCAGTTCTTTCATATATCGCTTTTCCACCTTAATCACATAGTCCGCCAGCTTCAGTATATAGCGGTTGGCAATATAGACAAAAATACAGATGAACAGGCTCAGGAAAGCGCCGGTAAGCACTCTGCCGTAAATTACGGTCATATTGGTGAATACGTGACAGAAGCTGTTTATGATCGACGCGAAAAGCACCGACGCGCCCACTCCGAAGCCAAAGGATATCAGCGGAATCCGCCGCACCTTCAAGTAGTAGGCGAACAGCATTAGGCAGGGCCAGGCAAAGAATTCCTTCATTCTCGGCCGTGTGATGAAATGCTCGGTTATGAAGTTGCGTATAACCGACTCAATGCCGCTGATCGAATTTACGTTGCCGCTGCGGCGGATATAGACGTAGATCACAAAGCCAAAGGCCGCCACGACTATGAGCCAATATACCCTGACCTCGGACATGAGTATCTTCTTAACGTCTTGAAGGACGTTGATATTCAGCTTCTTGATAACGTTGGCCTTGATAGAGTCAAACTTTTTGAAGAACAGCATATAGTACGCTATCATGCTGTAAAAGATCGGAGCATAGAGGCTTATTTTGATACCGTGGAAGATCCGGTAGTTGGTGTAATAGTCTATGCCCGACAGCAGGCCGCCCTGGATCGTGCCGCACAGCAGCAGCAGGAACAGGGCCATGAGCATAGTGCCGGCAAAGAAGTTGAATCGGGGCAATCTGTCCACGTTTTTCTCGGCAAACTTGAACACCGCCGTCAAGCAGAAGCAGGGCGCCAGCAGGGCGAACATACTCGGATAATACTCCAACAGTTTTTCCGGCAGGAAGAAAGTTCCCGCCGCGCCCAGCACGCTGCAAAACGCGGCCAGCGCCGTCAAAGGCTTAAAGCTCCGGCCCATAAGCCATTCTATCATGGTCAGCAGCATAAGGCCCATCAGTACCAGGGCCGCGGCGCAGGTCAGGGGACGGTTGACCTCATAGTCGAACACAGTGTCATAGCTGTCTGTGTCAAAGCCCAGCGACTTCATCTTGTCGATATAGGTTTTCAGGGCCTTCTGGGTCAACACGTTTTGTTCCATATAGGTTCCGGTGGGATTGATTATCTGGGTGGCGTTTATATACCTTATGCCCCGGTCAATGGTGGAATTAAGGAACTGCTCATAGCGGAACATATACTCCGTGGAATCAAGCTGATTCACATAAGTTTCATAGGAGCGAACCACCCGGTTCTTGTTGTGTTCAAAGATATAGTCATAGCCCATAGGCTCCTCGTTGCCAAGCTGGGTCGCCCAATCCTCCACAAGAACAAGGGTCATATTATTGTCCTCGATGAGCTTGCTTATGCCCTCATAATTGCCCTTCGCCTCAGTCTCATCCTTGGGGTGCCGGTTATTGTCACGGATGCCGAAGTACTTGATATCGTACTTCTTTATAAGGCGGTCGTATTCCTCCAGATAGTCCAAGACGCTGTAGTTATAGATCCTGGCGTCAAGGGCAATGTCAAAGCCCAGGCTCTTTATATAGGCAAGCTCCTCCTCCTTATAGCCAATACTGATCTGATATGTCAGGGGCGTGCCGTCGTAAAGCACATACATATCGGCTCCAAGGGCAGTCTCGCACTTGTAGTACTCGTCGTCGGAAAACTTTTTTGGTATCCACTCGGCCAGGTAAGCCTTGGCCTCATCGCGCTTGGTGACTACGATATAGCTGTTGTTATTGATGTTTTCCAAATCGTCTATCTGCTTGATCATGTCCTCGCTCTCGTCGTCATACTTATGCTTGAGGACATTGTATTTTATACAGGTCACGCTGCCGCTGGATATCAGAGAGTTAAGATCCTCCTCCTGAACGGTCATAGCGGTGACGCCGATCTTTTTATACTTTTTCAGCTCCCTGTCCAGATCCGCGTCTGAAAGCTTCATACGGATGTCGTTGTAGAGCAACGTCACAACGATGCTGTCGTTCTTCTCCTCGTTCCTTATGCGAGTGAACACCGAGGGAAGAATGGCGGCGATCATGGCAAGGGCAATAACTACCTTTACTATGTTGTAAACTCTGGCTTTCGTCATTTTATTTTCCTCCGTTTTCTGTGGTTTCTGGCTTGGACGCTAACTCCTTGACCATTCCCAGGGCGAACATGGCCCCTATATATACCGCTCCGCAGACAGCGAGAGGTATCATGAACGTAAATTTTCCGGCTGAAAGCTCAGGCGTCAAGTATTTCATGGCGAAATAGGCGGCCAAGGCCAGTCCTCCCGACAGGAGGGTTTTCCCTATCCTGACAAGTTCGGCCCGGTCAAGGAAGTTGCCTATCACGCGGCTCATGCCGACAGCCACATTCACCGCGTAAAGAGTGAACAGGACGGTTGTGGAAATTGCCGCGGCCTTCACTCCCCAGATGGGGACCACCACTCGGTTGACAGCGTATTTCAGCCCTATCACCGCCACCGTTCCAGCCACCGTGTAATTGTATTTTGAATCCAAATACAGCACCTTGTTGAATAGCTCCTGCGCCATATAGCCCAGAACGCCAAGAGCGTACACCGCAAAGAGCAGCGCCGTCTGAACCGTGAGCGAATGGGTGAACTCGCCCCGCTCATACAGGAGGCCGATAACGTTCTCGCCATAGCAGGTCACCGTAAGCACAAAGGGTACGAAGATGGCCAGCATAGTGGTAACAATGTACTGTACCAGCCGGCGGACGTAATCCACCTTGCCCTCCTCAAAATTCTGGCTGATAGAGGGAAAAACCACGCTGCTCATGGCCACCACAAAGACGCTGGCTATGGTGACAAAGAGGTTGGAGGCATAGTTGACAGTAGTAGCGGCCCCCTCCTCCCCGCTGACGGCTATCTTGTCTAACAGGAAGCACGCCTGAAACATCATGTTTGAAATAAAGACCCACAGCACTTCGGTATTATCCCCGTATCCGCCCTTCGTCCCAGAGCCTTTGCCTATGTACAGGCGGAAGCCCAGGCGGTAGAAGCTGGGGAGCTGGACCACGATGTGTAAAAACCAGCCTACGGTCGTCACCACGCTGAGAGTAAATATGTCGATCTTCGGCATGAACAGAGCCGCTATCAATATCACGTTAAAGGGCAGGCTCATTATGGAGGTGATGAAAAATACTCTGTTATTTTGAAGGATGCCTGAGATGATGTAGGCTACCACCACGAAGATCAGGCTGGGCAGCATAACGTAGGTTATGCTCAGGGCCAGACCAAAGTTTTCCGGCGAAACCTCGGGTACGAGGAAGTGGGTCAAGGGCTTAGCGAACACATACAGCGCGGCCGTTGCCGCCGCCAGGATCAAGGTCGTCCGGCGAATGAAGCCCAGCGCGAACTCCTTTTTGCGCAGAGGGTTGTCCCCTCTGTTCATGTGCTTGATGACCAGAGTCTGCATTGCCGTTCCAATGCCCGTAAAGACCAGATTTACCACGGTAAAAATATTAAAATATATATCCGTCAGCTCGGTGGCGCCAAAGGTTCGGGCAAAGATTATATCCCGGAAAAATCCCAGTCCCTTTGCCAGGATTATACCCGCCACCATCATTATATACGTCAGGCTCAAGTTATCACATCCCATAGTTGTATAATTTTATTATACAACACAAGCGGCGTTTAGTCAAGATTTTTTATTGCAAACTTTTATTACCTGTTGCCTTTTTCAGGATTTTGTTGTAAAATAGAAGTCGAAAGGATTGATGTCCATGAAAAAATTCATTATTTCACTGATAACGCTTCTTTTGATCGTCGCGCCCGCGGCCTTCGGCGAAATTTACGGCTATGACGAGACGGAGGATATAATGAACGGCGTACAGCTGCGGCACATACGCCGGTTTTACGGCGACGGCTGGCTGAACATAAACGCCGTCGTCGCCGACCTGAAGGAACCCAACGTAAAGCTGGAGCTGCTAAAGGGGCAGAATGTGGACAGCTTGACCAGTATGGACGGCCTTGTCTCCGGCGGCAGCGCAAACGAGGTGATGGCCGCGTCCAACGCCGACTTCTTTGACAACACCAAGCCCGCTTATTCCCAGGGCTTTTCGCTGGGGTTAGAGGTAAAAGACTCGCGGCTGCTCCAGTCTCAGGTGGACGAAAATATGGCGGCGGCTTTTTACGACGGAAAGCGGCTGAATTTCAGCTATATGTCCATGACAATGACGCTCACGGCCCCTAACGGCAGCTCCGAGGTAGTTCGTCACCTGAACAAGCACACCGACTACTACGGAGAAATACTCATGTACACCTCCGACTGGAACAACGGCCTGTCCCCGGCCCCTGGCGGCGAGGTGGTGGAGGTCGTGGTAAGAAATGATACCGTCACCGAGTTCCGGCGGAATATGCCTCCCGTGGAAATACCCAAGGACGGATATGTGCTGGCGGTCAGCGAGGGAGTCAATATGTTCCTTGCCAACAACCTGACTGTGGGCAGTCACCTGGAGCTGAGCATTACCGCCACTCCCTCCCTGGAGGGCGTTGAAGCGGCCTTCGGCGGAGGCACCCTGCTGCTCAAGGACGGAGTCAGGACTGAGTTCACCCATGTGGCCTACGGCAATCAGCCAAGAACCTGCGTCGGAACCAACGCCGACGGCACAGTGGTTTACATAATTACAGTTGACGGCCGACAATATCAGTCCAAGGGCGTCACTCAGGAGGGGCTCGCGGATATTACTCTCGAGCTGGGCTGCGTCAACGCCCTGAATCTGGACGGAGGCGGCAGCACAAGGCTGATGGCCAAAACCTTTTGGGACAACGAGACGAAGGTTGTCAACCTGCCCACGGAAAACCGCAAGGTGATCAACGCTGTTTCAATAACCACCGACGCGAAACCCGGCCCCGCTGCTGGCGTCAGGCTCAGGGCGGCGGATGACGCGGCGCTGGTGGGGGACATTTTCCCCATCGAAGTCAGATACGTGGATGAGAACGGTCTTGCTGCCGCCTCACAGGACGGCGAGGCTAAGTTCTCGGTTTACGGAGTCGAGGCCCAGTTCAGCGGAACGGACTTCTTCCCCCTGACCGCTGGAGACGCGGTCATAACGGCCGGTCTTGAGGGGCCGGAGGGTGCCGGAGTCATGTCCGCGCCCCTGAACGTCCATGTCATCAGTCAAGTCAGTGCCATCGGGCTGCCCCAGGAGATCGAGCTTGCCCTGGGCGAAAGCCTGTGGCTGACTCCTGACGTGTCCGGCGACGGCTATACGGCTGCGGTGCATAACCCCAACCTTCTCTCCCCCGCCACCTCCGATCCGACAGTGGCCTCTTACAGCGGAGGTCTAATTACCGGAAACAGCGAAGGCTACACTCTTTTGACACTGAGCTATGGCGGCGTTACCGCTCACAGCATTGTAAAGGTGGGAAAACCGGCGTCCAACGCCCCGGCTCTGCCGGACAACGATGTACTCGACCAAGCCAAAGGAGCTGTCGAGGGGCAAAGCTTCAGCGTTTTTGCCGACACAAAGGTTCGCAACACCCTATTCGACAATCTGCTATACCGCACCGGCATGAGAAAAATAGCTCTTTCGGACAGCTACGGCTTTCTCGGAGATTACCGGGCGGAGGCTCTGCCGTCGGGGCTGAGGGTTCCCATCCAGGCCAACAGCTTCAGCGCCATCGACAAGGGCTTTGCCCTGATAATTTCTCTGCCGGCGAGCGGACAGCTCAGCGCCAGCGATTGGGCGGATATGGACGCGGCAATTAAGGCTACCGCCGCCCGAGCGGTTATAGTCCTGACCAAAACCGCTCCAAACGGCAAGATCGCCCAGGATACGGAGCTTTTTTATGACTATTTTGACAGTCTGTCCAAGTGCAAGGACGTTTACATTGTTCAGCCCGGGCTGGCTAACAACGTCACTCTGCGCAACAACGTCAGGCTGATAACCGTTTCGGACTCGGCGGACTATGACAGCATTGCCTCCTCCCTCAGCGGCAGCCGGATACTTAGATTCACCTTTGGCGATGGCGGCAGCTTCTACCAGTTTGAACCTTTGTTTCCTATAGGATAAGAACGGCTGTAAAGCGGCGGTCTCCCATAAAAAACTCTTGAGAACAGGCTTTACGCCATGATCTCAAGAGTTTTCCCCGTTAAATGAATTTTTCCGCAGTCCGCCATTCCTATGTGGGATATTCTCGACTGATTATAGTATAATTCGGGTACACGTCCCGAGATTTTATGTTTTTTATCGAAAGGGAGTTCCCTTTCGAGCTTTCCCCATTGTGCATAGGGTTTGTCAGCAGTCTAAAACAGCGCCCCGAGGGGCGCTGTTTTGGACTTTCTTTTAAAGCTCAGGATAAATATCTCTGTAGGCGTTGATCAAATCATTGTCCGCCGCAATATCATCGTACTCATAGAGGATATAGGACTCAATTATCCTCAGCGAACGGTACTGCTGTACCTGGCCCTGCTTATGAACAAGAACTAACTGGTTCTCCGCAAGAGAATCTGTACCAACAGTGTCAACACCGGAAATATATCCTCGATTGTTGTACTGGAGCTTATAGCAGGTACCGGTAAGGAGTTCCTTATCCAAGAACTGACCCTTTCTAGTAGCCTCGTTATGCTCATAATTGTTGTTCATAGAGATCGTGGTAAAGTACTTTGTAGACTCAATGGCGGTAACGCGGCCGATGTAATACAACTGACGCCAGTAGTTGTTATTGCCGTTGAATCTCCAGAATCCTATGGGGAACTTATAAACATTGTGGGAATTGTAACCGCCTGTCTCCTCGTTGCCAACGGGGTCGTTCCAAGCCGTTCCAAACAGGGACTCTACGCGGCCGATCTCTCTGGTATTATTAACATAAATGAATCTGATCATGTCGCCGCGGCGCCATACCTGACCGCTTGTACGGTAACGGGCGTCGTCGTACAGCTTATGGAAGTAAGCGTCCTTAGAAGCGCCGCTCTCCCAATAATAAAGTCTGTAACGGATCTCATCGTTTTCCGCATACTCCTCAACGATACGGTCTACAATAACAATATTCTTGTTGTTGCCGCCCAGTACGCTCCAGTCCTCGTCAAAGGTGTTTACATAGTAGGTCTCAGTATTCTCCGGAACATCGTAATCGTCGTAGCATACCGCGAACTCGGGATACTCGCTGTTGCCGAAATAGTAGAAATAAAATTCATGCCATTCAAACGGCTCATCGTCGCGGAGCTGGTTGCAGACACGCACGCTGTAAGCCTGGGAGTCGTCAGTCAGCGAGTAGTTGTCGCCATACATAAGAAGCACGGTATTGTCGCTGACATAGAGGGGCAGGCCGCCTCTCTGGAAGCAGCGGTAGGTGGTATCGTAGTAGAGCGAATCGTCTCTGTTCTGAGGATCGGACTCGCTGCCGCAGAACTTCTTTCTGGAGTCGTCATACTGATTCACAAAGGTGGTTATATCCGTGTATACATTATTTTCCCAAGGAGCGGGATGCTTGTAACCGGAATTTTTACCTCTCTGTACAACGCCGCGAAGCTCGTTAGAGTCATAATTACCGGTGGGCAGCTCCTCGTAACGCTTTACGGTCGCGGTGGAGTTGCTGTTGGTGTTGACTACAAGCTCGGAAATATCGCCGTTGCTGTTAAGCTTGAACAGGATACCGGAACGAGCGGGTTCGGGGATATACTTGCCCGCGTTGCTGGAGTCAGGCTCACGGCGACCAAAGAGGGCCACACTGCTGTCGTCATTGGCAATGAGTTCAAAGAGGTCGCTGCCGCTGATGTTCTGACCGTTGAGCTTTACCGTACCGGCCAAGTTGTAGATACCGAAGGAACCGTCGGCCTTGAAAATCTTCACGGCGTCGCCGCCCTCGGAAAGCTTACCTCTGTTGTAGGTAACGAACATACCGATGTTCTTGCTTACTCTCTTTTCACCGTCAAAACCGGCGATTCTGCCATCGTGGCTGAGGAAGAAGGTACCGGTGTCGCCCACGGAAAGAGCCTCGTCCATGTAGCTGATAGTTTCGTATGAAACGCCGTTTATCATGTAGCTGCCATCGCCGGTGACGCCGGAAACTCTGCCGGAAATGCTGTTATTGGATACAATGGCGGTACGAACGGTGCTGCCTGTGTCCTTACTGATGGCGACGAACAGAACGCTGTTCTTTTTAATGCTGGAAAGGGGAACATTGTTGCCGTTTCCGTCGATAATGCGCACGATACTGTTGGTATCGTCGTCCTCGTCCAGCTTTAACTGAGCGGAACGAATACCCGTGGTGTACGCGGGATAGGCCGAAACGGTGCCGCTGGCCTCGGAAGCGCTAAGTACCGTGAATACCTCATAGGATATAACGTCGGCATAGTCATACTGCTTATCGCCGTCTGTATCCATAAGCGTTACCTGACCGTACTTGGGGTTGAGGTCGTCAAGATTGAAGTCGGGCAGGGCCACGCCGTTGAACACTACCAGAGGAGTGGCGGAAAGCTGCACGTCAGTTGTGTTCTTCGCGCTGCGGCTGCGCCAGTATTCGATAGTGTACTCGCCGCCGCTGCCGATGCTTACATTTTCAATGTCCTCAGCGTTTATTTTTATATAATCGTTGCGGCTGGACTCCACCTTATAGGAGATAACGACGCGCTGAGCTCTTGTGTCAAGCTCGATAGCGTAGAAGGACACATAGTAGCCCAGATAATCGCCAACGTTGGTAAGACCGGCATAGAATACCTCGTCGCCGATGCGAACCTCGCCGGGTTCAAGATCAGAGGAGCCGTAAAGGCTGGTGAACTCATTTTCCTCAACTACGCCGCGAAGCTTCTCCACGTTGAAATAGGTATTGAGGATGTTCTTTCCCTCAACTATCTCATAGGTCACCTTACTGCCTGAGTAGGAGGTGGGAACCATCATATCAACAGTCAGGGCGTTGCAGGCAATCTTGGCAACGTCGCCGCGAGTGATATAGGAGCCTACCGTAACGCCGACGCCGGAGGTGAGCTTAAGCTCGTTGGCCACCATAAGGTAGCCGTTGGGGTAGTCGGCCCTGGCAGTCGCGTAATAGTCATAGCCAATAGCGCCGACTATCATCTTTACAGCCTGCTCATACGTTACGGGGTCGTCGGGATAGAAATAACCGTCAGTACCGCCGTCAACTATACCAAGGCTGCGGGCATAGGCCACGGCCGCGGCCAAAGGATGACCAACCATGTCCTTGTACTGTATTTCTTCGTCGGAAACCTCTGTGCCATAATCGGTAATACCACGGAGCCTTACAGCCAGCTCTGCCATCTCGGCTCTGGTAATCGTCGCATAAGGATGGAACTGACCATCCGTATATCCGGACATAATGCCCAAAGTCCGGAGTATGCTTACCGCCGTTTCGTAGCCGGTGCCGTCCACGTCCGAATAGCCGGTCTGGCCCGCCGCAAGGGCGGAGCCGCCGCAGACTGTCAGGAGCATGGACAGGGCCACGATCAGGCTGATAATACGTTTTACGCTCATTTAACCCTCATCCTTTCTTATTTGGTGATCTTGAGGTTGTTGATATTGTTGATAACAACAGCCGCCTGAGCCCTGCTTGCGCTGTCCTGGGGCGAGAACATACCATTGCTGCCGCTCATAACGCCATGAGCTGTAAGAGCCACAACAGCGTCACGGGCAAAGGCGGAAAGGGAGTTCACGTCATAGTAGGCAGCGTTATTTCTACCGACAGTGCTGAGGTTTATACCGCTGTTGATAGCAGCCCTGTAAACCAGGGTAGCCATCTCCTCGCGGGTCACATAGTCACCGAGTCCGAATGTGCCGTCGCCGCGTCCGGTGGTTATACCGGCCTTCTGGGCGCTGGCAACATAGATATAATACCAGGCGTTAGTGTCGGTCACGTCAGTAAAGGTGCAAACCGCCTTGGCATCCACAAGATTGAAAGTATTAACGAGGAGCTTCATGAACTCTTCTCTGGTGAGAAGCTTGGCGGGGCTGAAGGTCCTTTCGCCGGTACCGTTGACGATACCGCTTTCGGTAAGGGCAAGAACGGCGGACGAAGCCCACTCGAAGCCTGCCATGTCATCGTAATAATCGTCGATCAGTTTTTTCTTCTCAAGGGGATCGGGACGAACTGTCTTGTAGTCAACAGAGTACAGACCGCCGCCTTTACTGCCGGAGCCGCCGCCGGAGCTGCCGGAGCCGCTGCCGGAACCCTTGTTATCGTCCTTTTCCTTTTCTTTAAGGTACTTTTCATAGGCGGTCTTGCCGTCGTCATACGCTCTCTCAAGTATTGTGGCAAACTGAGCGAGGGTATTAGCGGGAAGCTTATCCTCCTCGGCAAGGTTCTTATATTCGCTGCCATCGCCCTTCATGGCCTTACCAAAGTACTTCTTGAAATTAGAGTTCTCTGTGATCTCCTCAAGATCGGCCCTGGTAACGGTAACATTTTCATTGTTCTCAAAATCAAGGACTTTTCTGTAGTCGAGGATCTTCTGAGCCAGCTCAAGATAGCCGACCTCATTTATGCGCTGGAGGGTGATAGCCTTGGTCCAACTGTTCTTGATGCCTTTATCGGTGCCGTCCCACTCATCCTGAGAGCGAAGCACCTGGAAGAAGCCCTTATAATTGGATATCTTCACATAACGCTCATCCTCGGTATTTATCCTGAGAGCGCCGGGAATAACTTCCTTATATCCAAGCTCCAGAGCGGAGTCGGAAAGAGTGCTGTTAGAAGCGTATACGACCACGAAAGCTTTGTCCGCCAGCTTGCCCACATCCTCCAATGTCAAGGCAAAGGTGCCGTCCTTTTCGGGCTTTCTGTTAGCGATTATGTATTCAAAGAAATCTTCCTTCGCGTTCTGGCTGAGAGCCGTATAGTAGTCATTGTTGGAACCGGCGGAGGTCAGAGCGAGAGGAGTGGAGTCAAAGTCTCTGATAAGGGCGGCAACATCGGGGGAGTCGCTGTTGATGTTGC